>CAZIXL010000511.1:0-3075 GCA_964542885.1 uncultured bacterium | reverse complement strand
CGCGCGGGCGCGCGCTGCTCGGGGGCCTGCTCGCCGAGTACCCGGGCGACGCGCCCGCGCTCCTGGGGCTGACCCAGTTCGAAGCGCGGCCCGCCGCGCACGACGAGATCATGGGCCGCTTCCCGCCGGCGGTCGCGCGCATGCGGCGGGCGCTCGCGTACAACGAACGGCTGGTCCGCGATCATCCGGAGGTCGTGGCCTACGCGGCCACGCTCCCCAAGCGCCACAACAACGTCGGCAACGCGCTCTCCTACGCTCGCCGCTGGGACGAGGCCGCGGTCGAGCTGCGCGCCGCGGCCGACGGCTTCGCCGCGCTCGCGGCGCGCGACACGGCCGACTGGCAGCAGCGCCGGCTGCTCGCGATGTCGCTCACCGTGTACGGCGATTGCCTCGTGACCGGCGCGCACCCCGAGCGCGCGGACTCGGTCGAGCGGCGCGCGCTCGCGCTGTACGACCGGTTCTGGCGCCAGCGCCCCGACGACCTCGACCTGGAACTGCGCGTCGCCGACGCGCACGAGCGGCTCGCGCAGATCGCCGCGTTCGTCGGGCACGAGCCCGACACGGCGCTCGCGCACGTCGCGCTCGCGCAGGCGCTGCTCGACGCCGTCGCCGCGGGCGACCCGGCGAACCGCGACCACGGCATCGACGCCGCGGCCGGTCGCGCCGCGCAGGGCGCGCTGCTCGCGCGGTTCGGCCGCGTGCGCGAGGCGGACGCCGTGCTGCACGACGCCGAGCGGCGGCTGGCGCCCTACGTCCGCGAGGACTCGACCGACGCGCGCCTGCACGCGAACGCGATCCCGAACCTGCGCTTCGGGCAGGCGGCGGTCGCGCTCGCCCGGGCGCGCACCTCGCGCGCACCCTCGGCGTGGCGCGCGGCGCGCGCCGCGCTCGGCCGCGCGCGGTCGGCGCGCGCCGCCGGCGGCGGCGGCGAAGCGAAGCCCGTGCTCGACGGGGACGGCCGCTGGATCGAGGCCGCGATCGCGGCGTGCGACTCCGCGCTCGGCCACCCGGCCGCGCACGTCGCCCACCGCTGACGCGCACGGCTCAGTCCGCCGCCTTCGCCCCCTTCGCCCGCCGCTGGTAGGCGTACGAGAACGCGAGCATCGCGGCGCCCACGACGATCGCCGTGAGGAAGCGCCAGAACACGTCGACGGTCGCGAGGTCGAAGGCCAGGAACTTGAGCAGCGTGAGTCCCAGCAGCACGAGCCCGCACCAGCGCAGGAACGCCGAGTCGCGCAGCCAGCCGATCGCGAGCGAGACGACTGCCTGCGCGAGCCAGGCGGCGCTCGCGAGCGCGGCCGCCAGCGCGCGCTCGCCCGCGACGAGCGGCCGGCGCCCCCACTCGCCCGTCACGACCTGCGACGCCGACGTCGCGACGGCCAGGTGCCGCATCTCGCGCACGCTCCACAGCATGAGCGCGAGGCTCGCGGCCGCGGCCCACGCGCGGGCGAGCACGACGTTCTCGTGGTCGCCCGGACCGCCGCGGGGGAACGTGCGCAGGGCCACCGCGACCATGAGCGCGACGCCCGCGAGGTGGGCCAGCGACGCCGCGTTCACGATCGGCGGCTGGTCCTTCCACCAGGCGTGGTCGCCGACGAGCGCGAACGCCGCCAGCGCGAACGCGCCCAGCGCCGCGCCCGCGAGGCGCGAGAGCACCGGGGCCTTCGGCCCGCGCCAGCCCAGCGCCAGCGACTGCGCGAGCCACGCGGCCGCGGCCAGGCTCCAGCCCAGCGCGTCGACCCGCGCCGCGATCAGGTTCGCGAACGCCGGCGGCGGCACCGTGAAGCGCCCGCCCGGCCGGTAGCGGTCCGCCGCGAAGCGGTGCGCCTCGATCCCGATCCAGAACGCGAGCAGCGCGTGGCCGACCAGCGTCCACACCTCGGGCAGCAGGCGCTCGAACGGTGCGAGCACGTCGCGGCGGCGGGCCGTGAGCGCGCCCGTCGCGAGCAGGATCGCGACGCCGGCCAGCCGCCGCAGCGATTCGGCCTCGAGGAACGGGACGCGCGCCCCTCCCGACACGACGGTGTCGCCCGCGAACCGCACCAACAGCAGGCCCGCCCCGAGCGCCAGCACCAGCGAGCCCATCGCGCGCAGCCAGCCGCCGCGCGGCCGCAGCCCCAGCACCACCAGCAGGGCGCCCTCGAGCGTCCACGCGAGCCAGGTGAAGACCGGGCCCGCGAGGCGCTCGATCCCCGCGGTCGCGAACAGCGTGGCGGCCGCGGTGAGCGGCACCCACAGGTCGCGCTCGGGCCGGCGCAGGTCCACCCACCACGCCGCGCCGGTGAAGAGCGCGGCCAGCGCGAGCAGCAGCATCGCCACCGGCACGTGGCCGGCGTACGAGAGGAACGGCGCCGAGGCGAGCAGGAACGCCAGCGGCGCCCCGGCGACGACCGCCAGGTCGACGGACCGCAGCGTCCCCTCGGTCCGGACGAGGCGCGGCAGCGGCGCCAGGCCCAGCACGCTGAAGAGCGCCGCGAGCGCGACCTGCACGCCCCAGCCCCACGCGGGCCGGCCGAACACCGCGAACCAGGTGAGTGCGCTGAGCACGATCGCCATCAGGTCGAGCGCGCTCCAGCCCGCGCGCGCGGCGAGCGCGAACACCACCAGGTCGATGGCCGCGAGGTAGCCGAGCAGCATCGCCGGCCCGATCTCGAAGCCGGGCAGCGCCAGCCAGCGCGCCATGAACTGCGGCAGGAACGCGCCGATCACGCCGAACGCCGCGATCGCCTGCACGCGGTAGCGCAGCCCCGCGACGATCGCGCCGAAGGAGACCAGCACGAGCAGCGCGAGCGCCGTCGGCGCGTTCATCAGGTGCAGGCGCACGAAGCCCAGGTAGAGCGTGAGGTACACGACCCCGGTGCCGGTGCCGATCAACGCGTGCCCGAAGCGCGGCGTGCGGCGCGCCACGCGGTCGCCGCGCCAGGCCAGCGCGAGCCCGAACAGCACGCCGCCCGCGACGAGCACCTGCGGGCCGAGCCGCCCGGTCGAATAGCCCCACACGATCATCAGGAAGACGCCGAGCAGCAGCAGCACCGCGCCCAGGGTCTGCAGCCACACGCCGCCCCCGAGCTGCTC
>CAZIXL010000510.1:0-3079 GCA_964542885.1 uncultured bacterium | reverse complement strand
TAGATGATCGTGATGCCCAGCGACTTGAGGTAGTCGAGCTTCTGGCGCACGCCTTCGATGTCGCCGCCGTAGAACGCCATCCAGTCCCGGTGATCGGGCGTCCACGAGCAGTTCGTGAGCGCGCCGAAGTCGTTCCAGTCCCTCACCAGGTGGTAGTACTCCTGGAAGTCCGTGTTGAGCATCCCCGACGCCGGCAGGGCGCGCTTGCCCTCGTAGTACCACTCGTGGAAGTCCGGGTCGTTCGCCGGGTCCCCGTTGCGGAAGCGGTCGGGGAAGACCTGGTAGATCACCCCGTTCTTCACCCAGTCCGGCGTCACGAACGGCGGGAACTTCGCAGGGTCGAACGTGAAGCGGCCGCTCTCGGTCGCCGCGAGTCCCTTCGGACCCAGCCACTCCGTCGCGTTCCCGTCGCGGTAGCGGAACGCATACTCGGTCGTGGCCGGCAGCGTCACCTCGGCCCGGAAATACTCGTACACCTTGTCGGTCATGAACGACGGCATCGGCGTGACCGCCTGCTTGCCGCCGGTCCAGGTGACGAGGTCCACGCCCTGCACGTCGTCGAGGTGCGCGCGCGCCGTGAGCTGCACCCGGCCACCGCCGATCGCGTTGACCTCGCTCGCGGACTGCGTGTGCTCGATGCCGTCGGCGAACACCTTGCCGTCGCCCTTCTGCACGTCGATCGAGGGATAGCGCTCGTCCACGTTGCGGATCGAGTTCTTGCCGCCGTAGCCATCGTCGACCTCGCCGTCCTGCCCGGCCGTGTCCTGCGTCCAGCCGCCGGTGCCGACGACGAACTTGTACTGGTAGCTGCCGGGCGCCAGCAGGAGCGTGGCGGTGTACACGCCGTCGCCGTCGGGATCGGTGACCGGCGTGCGGCCGACCGTCCAGTCGTTGAACGTGCCGCACAGCCACAGCTGGTCGGGCTTGCGGTCGGGCTTGAACTGGAACGTCACCTGCCGCAGGCCCATCGGCACCGGCGCGGCCTTCTTGATCGTCGTGCCGTAGCCCGCGACCAGCGGCTTGTCGGCCACCACGAGCACGCTGTTCTGCCCGCCGAAGCCGTCGGACTCGAACTCGGCCGCGCTCTCGTCGGTCATCCACTGGTCGCCGTTCACGACGAACTTGTACGTGACGCGCCCGGGCGGCAGCTCCACGTCGGCGCTCCAGATGCCGTCCTTGTCGGGATCCGCGAGCGCGTTGGCCGTCGCGCTCCACGAGTTGAAACTGCCGGCCACGGCGACGGACGTCACTCCGCCGATGACCGGCTGGTACTGGAACGTGACCTTCGTCGCGAAGGCCGGCGCCGCCGCCAGCAGGAAGAGCGCGGCGAAGGCGAGGGGCGCCCGCCAGCGGGCGGGAACGGGCATGCGAAACATGGAGAGTCTCCTGCGCGGGACGGGCCGCCGCGCGGACGGGCCCGGGAGAGGGGAGTCGGGCGAAACGAACGCGCCGGGACCGCGGGGCCCCGGCGCGCGGCTCACTTCACGACGACCACGGAGTTCTTGCCGCCGAAGCCGTCGTCCTGGGTCTGCGTGTTGCCGTCGTCGGTCTTCCAGTTGGAGCCGTCGACGAGGAACTTGTAGGCGTAGCTGCCGGCGGCCAGTTTCTTCGTGACCGTCCACGTGCCGTCGGCGGCCTGCGTCATGGGATCGGCGGTCGTCGCCCAGCCGTTGAAGTCGCCGCACAGCGCGACGCCCGAAGTGGCCGGCCCGGCATACGTGAACGTGACGCCCGCGGCGCCGGCCTGCGGCGCGCGCGGCTTCGCACCGGCGGCCAGCGGCTTCACGGCCGAAGCGGCCTTCGCCGGTGCCGCGGCCGACGGCGCGGCCGCGCCACCGCCACCGCCACCGCCACCGACGACGACGACGCTGTTCTTGCCGCCGTAGCCGTCGTCCACGAACTCGGCGGCGTTCGGGTCTTCCTTCCAGGTGCCGCCGTCGATCACGAACTTGTAGGCGTAGCGGCCGGGAGCGAGCGCCCTGGTCAGCGACCACGAACCGTCCGCGTTCTTCTTCAGCGCGTCGGCCGAGGTGCTCCACGCGTTGAACTCGCCGGCCACGTTCACCGTGTTGCCGGGCCCCGAGTACTTGAACGTGACACCGTCGGCGGTGACGGCGGGACCCGCGCCGGCGGCCGCCGCGGCGGTCGGGGCCGCCTTCGCGACCGGCGCGGCCGCGGCCGTGCCCCCGACCTCGACCAGGCTGTTCTTTCCGCCGAAGCCGTCGTCCACGCCTTCGGTGACCGTCGGATCCGGCTTCCAGTTCCCGCCGTCGATCACGAACTTGTACGCGTACTTGCCCGCCGCGAGCTTCTTCGTGAGCGACCACGAGCCGTCGGTCTGCTTCTGCAACGCGTCGGCCGACGTGCTCCAGGCGTTGAAGTCGCCGGCCACGTTCACCGTCTTGCCCTCGCCCTTCCACACGAACACCACCCCGTCGGCGGTGGCGTGCGTGCCACTGGCCGTGCCGGCCTTCGTGGGCGCGGCGCCCGCGCTCGCGGCGGGGGCGTTCGCGGCCCACTCGGCGGGCGGGGAGCCGCCGCGCCAGCCACCGGCGCAGCCGGCGAGCGAGGCGACCAGCGAGAGGGTGGCGAGCAGGCGAAGCGAGCGGATCATGGGAGTCTCCTGGCGCGAGCCGGGCTGGGCGGCTGGAGCGCGATCGAGTACGTCTGGCGGCGCTCGTCGAGCGTGAACACGTAGAGGCCCGAGACGGGAAAGTGCGCGACCAGGTCGGTCGCGGGCCCGCTACCGAACGTGGCCGGGTGGTCGGTGACCGGCACCTGGAGCGTGTCGGCGGGGTTGCCGCCCCAACCGATCAGGTTCGCATTGGTCGACGATTCGTCGGTCACGAACTTGAAGCGATAGGTACCGGCGGCGATGTCGATCGGGAGCGAGAGGTCGCTCGGGTAGGTCCAGACACCGTAGCCGTTGTTGCCGAGCAGCGTGGACTGGAATGCGATCTGGTCGGCGTCGAATCCCGGCATCGTACCGATGACGTAGATCGCGACCTCGAGCGCCGACGTGTTGAGGCGCAGCGTCAGGTTCCCGATGTCCAGGTCCTCGTCGCGCACCGGCAGGTTG
>CAZIXL010000509.1:445-3093 GCA_964542885.1 uncultured bacterium | reverse complement strand
GACGGGCGGCGCGCGGCGCGCGAACGGGCGTCAGTCCAGCCGCCCTGGGCGCGTGAGCGCGAGTCCCAGCAGGCGCGCGAGCAGCGCCTGGTACTTGAGGCCGATCGCGGCCGCGGCGCTGGCGAACTCCTCCTTCTCGGCGATCTCGGGGTTGGGGTTCGCCTCGAGCAGGTACAGGTCGCCCTCCGCCGTGAGGCGGTAGTCCACGCGCGCGTAGCCGTCGAGCTCGAGCATGCGGTACACGCGGCGGGTGGTGCGCTGGATCTGGCGCTCGAGCGCCGGGTCGATGCCCTGCGCGCGGCGGATGTCGATGCCGTGCTTCTCCTGGTACTCGACGCTGTGCTTCACGCGCGCGGTGGCGATCGGCTCGCCCGACTCGACCAGGCGGCCGAAGTCCAGCTCCCACGTGGGCAGCACCTGCACGCGCTCGTTGCCGATCGCGCCCACGTACAGCTCGCGGCCGACGATGTACTCCTCGACCAGCGCGTCCGAGCCGATCGATTCGTGGATGAAGCGCACGCGCTCGGCCAGCTTGTCGTCGCCGTCGACGATGCTGGCCTGCGAGATGCCGAGCGAGGCCTCCTCGCTCGCGCTCTTCACGAACAGCGGGAAGCGCAGGCTCCGGGGGCGGTGCACCTTGCGGCCCCGCGGCACGACGAAGAACGCGGGCACGCGCACGCGGTGGTAGGCGGCGATCTTCTTGGTGATCGCCTTGCTGCGCGCCAGCACCAGGCCGCGCGGGTTGCAGCCCGTGTACGCGAGCTTGAGCAGCTCGAGGTAGGCCACGACGTGCTGGTCGAACTTGGAGACGCCGTGGAACTCCTCGAGCAGGTTGAAGACCACGTCGGGCTTCCACTCGTCGGCTGCGGTGCGGATCGGGTGCAGCTCCTCCTGCACGCCGAGCGGCTTCACCTCGTGGCCCAGGCGGCGCAGCGTCGTGACGACGTCGTACTCGGTCTTCCAGGTGTTGATCTCTTCCGGCGAGTGCCCCTTGAGCGTGTCCGGGGGCACCAGCGTCGGGTGCATCACCACGAGGATGCGCAGGGACTTCTTCACATCGCCACCCAGTTCCGGCGGCTGTAGTGGAAGTGCACCGTGCGCACCGCGAGCAGCAGCGCGACCTCGGCGCGCAGCCGGCGCTCGGCGCCGGTGGCGTGCAGGCCCAGCACGCGGCAGCTGGCCAGCACGTCGTCGAGCACCCGCTCGATCGTGAACGGGGCCTCGCCCGTGAAGCGCGAGACCAGCCGGCGGATCTCGCGCCGGTTGCGCGACAGGAACCGGCTGGCCGGCTCGCCGCGGCGGCCGGGCTCGGCCGGGAAGAGGCGCTGCAGCTCGCGGTCGGGCACGGTCGGGCGCCAGCGCGAGTAGGCCTCCTGCTTGTTCGCGTAGTGCTCGCCGAGCGTGCGCCGCACGCCGGCGAGCGGCTCGACGACGCGCCGCGAGCGCACCGCGAGCGGCGCGCCGCGCAACTCGCGCATGACCTCGTCGACCCATTCGAGCTTGCGCAGCGCCGGCCAGCCGGAGTAGCGGCGGCGCCACGGGTAGTGCGGCGTGAGCCAGACGGCGAACGTCTCGGCGAAGTCCTCGTCCGGGTGCGCCTGCGCGTAGTACTGCCGCAGGTGCTGGACGTGCCGCTGGCTCGAGGGGTCGGGCCGGTAGGTGACCGGGTAGGGCCTGCGCGTGTTGCCGAACAGCCGCCGCCAGCCGGCGCGCCGGTGCAGCCGCCACGCGTGGTGCGCGCAGTGACCGCTCTCGTGCCGCAGGATCTGCAGGCACTCCGCGCGCGTGCCGCCCTCGATCTCGAGCATCATGCGGCGCTCGAGCCGCATGAGCCGCGGGTGCGCGAGGTAGAACGGGACCGCGATGCCGGGCACGCCGTCGGGCGAGAACCACTCGGTCGAGAGCCACACGTGCGGCTTGAGCCGCAGCCCGCGCGCTTCCAGTTCGCCCCACAACTCGTGCACGCGCTCCTCGGCCCAGGAGCCCTCGAGCCCGAGCCCGAGGTCGCAGAAGCGCAGGTCCAGCAGCTGCGGGTCGGTGAGCGAGGCCCAGTGAGTCGAAGCGCGTCGCGACGTCGTGCGACCGGCCATGGTCCTCCGGGTCGGCGGCGGCCCGCCGGAAATCCGGTGCTGCGTTTGACGCTCCGCGCCGCCCTCGCGAACATGCGCGGCCCGGCAGCCCTGCCGGGATCGAACGGAATCGGCCGCATATTACTTCAGGATGGAGCCATGCAAAGCCCCCGCTCGTACCGCGACCGCCACGCCCTCTACGAAGTCGCCGTGCAGGGCGTGGACTGGGACCTCGACTTCCTCGAGCGGCTGTACCGCGGCCGCAGCGGCCGCGACGCGCGGACCTTCCGCGAGGACTTCTGCAGCACCGCCGCGCTCGCCGTGGCGTGGGCGCAGCGGCATCCCGCGAACCGCGCGTGGGGCGTGGACATCGATCCCGAACCGCTCGCCTGGGCGCGGCGCCACCGCCTGCCGTTCGCGCGGGGCATCGCGGGCCGCGTCACGCTCGAGCGCGGCGACGTGCGGCGCGCGCGCCGGCCGCTCGCCGACGTGGCGTGCGCGCTGAACTTCTCCTGGTGGGTGTTCCACCGCCGGCCGGACCTGCTCGCCAGCATGATCGCCTACTGGCACAACCACCCG
>CAZIXL010000509.1:0-435 GCA_964542885.1 uncultured bacterium | reverse complement strand
GGCCGCGCGCGCCTCGCTCGCGAAGGGCGGCGTGCTGGTGCTGAACATGTTCGGCGGCGCGAAGGCCGAGCGGCCGTTGCTCGAGCGCACGCGCAAGTCGGCGGGCAACGGGCCCGACGGCGAGCCGGTGCCGGCGTTCACGTACGTGTGGGAGCAGCAGCGCTTCGAGCCCATCGAGCGGCGGCTGCTCGCCCACATCCACTTCGAGCTGCGCGACGGCACGCGGCTGCCGAAGGCGTTCACGTACGACTGGCGCATGTACACGCTGCCCGAGCTGCGCGACGCCGTGCTCGAGGCCGGCTTCCGCGACTTCGAGGTGTGGAGCGAGGGCTGGGACGCCGCGGCCCGCACCCACACGGGCCGCCTGCACCGCCGCACCCACCTCGACAACGACGACTGCTGGATCGCCTACTGCGCGGCGTGGAGGTAGGGGGC
>CAZIXL010000508.1:0-3103 GCA_964542885.1 uncultured bacterium | reverse complement strand
GCGCCGGCAACACGCTCACCGCCGCGCAGGAACTCGCACGGCTCGCCGCCGACCTGATGCAGGTCGTGGACCAGGGCAACTTCAAGTAAGGGGGCGGCGGACGCCGTGGCGCACGGGGCGCCGGGGCGCGAGCCGGAAGACGACATGCGTGTACTCATCATCGACGACTCGATGGCGATGCGGCGGATGCTCTCCGCATACGTCTCGGACCTGAAGGCCGAGACGGCCGTGGCGACCGACGGGCAGGACGCGCTCGAGGTGCTCGAGCGGGAAGCGCCCTTCGACGTGGCCCTGGTGGACTGGGACATGCCGCGCATGAACGGCATGGAGTTCGTGCGCCGCGTGCGCGCGGACGAGCGCTGGTCCGCGCTCAAGCTGGTCATGGTCACGGCCCACATCAGCCAGGACGACATCGTCGAGGCGCTGGAGACGGGCGCGGACGACTACCTGATGAAGCCGGTCTCCTCCGACATGATCGAGGACAAGATGCGGTTGCTCGGGCTCGTGGCCTGAGCGGCCGGTCCGGGGGAGCCATGCCCAGGATCCGAGTGCTGGTGGTCGACGACGCGGTCGTCATCCGCCGCATGCTGTCCACGGTCGTCGAGCAGGATCCCGCGCTCGAGCTGGCCGGGGTGGCGGCGAACGGCCGCATCGCGCTGCAGCGCATCGAGCAGGTGAATCCCGACGTCGTCACGCTCGACATCGAGATGCCCGAGCTGGACGGCATCGCGACGCTGCGCGAGATCCGCCGCACCCACCCGAAGCTGCCGGTGATCATGTGCAGCACGCTCACGGGCCGGGGCGCCGCGGCGACCATCGAGGCGCTCTCCGCCGGTGCGAACGACTACATCACGAAGCCCGCGAACGTCGGCGGCATCGTCGAGGGCATGAAGGTGATGGAGCAGGAGCTCGTGCCGAAGATCAAGGCGCTGTGCGCGCACCTGCTCCCCGAGGAGCACGTGGCCCCGCTGCGCCCGGTCCGCGCCGAGCGGCCGGTCGCGCGGCTGCCGCTCCCGCCACGCCCCGCCGTGCGCGGGCCGGTCGACGCGATCGCGATCGGCACGTCCACGGGCGGCCCGAACGCGCTGCACGACGTCTTCTCGGCGCTCCCGTCCGCGCCGGACGTGCCGATCTTCGTCGTCCAGCACATGCCCCCGCTGTTCACGGGAATGCTGGCGGAGCGCCTCTCCAAGATCGGCCCGGTCCCGTTCCACGAGGGCGCCGAGGGCATGCTCGTCGAGCCCGGCCACGCCTACCTCGCCCCGGGCGGGCACCACATGGAGGTGCGACGCGACGGTGTGCGCGTGAAGCTGCACCTGCACGACGGGCCGCAGGAGAACTCGTGCCGGCCCGCCGTGGACGTCCTCTTCCGCAGCGTCGCCCCGGTCTACGGCGGCGGCCTGCTCGCGGTCGTCATGACCGGCATGGGCCAGGACGGCCTGCGCGGCTGCCAGCACGTGCGCGAGCGCGGCGGCGAGATCGTGGTGCAGGACGAGGCGACCAGCGTGGTGTGGGGCATGCCCGGCTACGTGGCCGAGGCCGGCCTCGCGGACGCGATCGTGCCGCTCCCCCGGATCGCGGGCGAGATCGCGCGCCGCGTGCGCGACCGCCGGAGGGCCGCATGAGCCCCGTTCGTGTCCGTCCCCCGTTTCGAGCCCACGACCCCGACGCGCCCCCCGCGCGACACCGCTCCGGCGGGAGGCGATGACGACATGGCACTGACGCCGCAGGCATTCAAGTACGTCTCCGACCTGATCCGGCAGGAGGCCGCCATCGTCCTCGAGCCGGGCAAGGAGTACCTCGTCGAGTCGCGGCTCTCGCCGGTGGCCCGGCGGGCCGGCTTCGCCTCGCTCGAAGCGTTCGTCGCCGACATGCAGCGCGACCTGCGCGGCGGCCCCCACCTGCGCGACGTCGTGGACGCGCTCACGACCAACGAGACGCTGTGGTTCCGCGACCACCACCCGTTCGAGGCGCTGCGGACCGTGGTGCTGCCGAAGCTCATCGAGTCGCGTGCGAGCACGCGCAGGCTCAACATCTGGTCGGCGGCGTCGAGCACCGGCCAGGAGGCCTACAGCATCGCGATGATGCTGCGCGAACACTTCCCGCAGCTCGCCAGCTGGAACGTGTCGATCCTCGGCACCGACCTGTCGGCCGCCGCGCTCGAGCAGGCGCGCAGCGGCTCGTATTCGCAGCTCGAGGTGAACCGCGGCCTGCCCGCCGTCTTCCTGGTGAAGTACTTCAAGAAGGAGGAGGGCCGCTGGAACCTGAAGGAGGACCTCCGGCGCATGTGCGAGTTCCGCTCGCTCAACCTCGCGCAGCCCTGGCCCATGCTCCCGCCGATGGACCTGATCTTCATCCGGAACGTGCTCATCTACTTCGACCTGCAGACCAAGACGAACATCCTGCGCCGCATGCGCGGCTGCCTGCTGCCGCACGGCCTGCTGTTCCTCGGGACGGCCGAGACGACCATCAATCTCGACACGGAATGGAAGCCCACGAAGGTCGGCAGCACGGTCGCGTTCAGCCTGGGCGGCCAGGAAGCCGGGATCTACGCCAGGGCGGCATGAGGCCGCCGTGGGGCGATCCCCCGCGCACGTGCGTGATTCATCCACCCCCCTCCCCGTCCGGTGGAGGACCGGGAGCAAACGGAGGAGGACCGAGATGTCGAGCCCGAAGGTTACCGTCGACGACGTGACGTTCCGCACGATGGTGGACGGCGCACCCATCAACCTCATGTTCGCCGACCGCGAGCTGGTGATCCGCTACGTGAACCAGGCGTCCCTGGCGACGCTGCGCCGGATCGAATCCCTGCTCCCGTGCCGCGCCGACGACGTCGTGGGCCAGAGCGTGGACGTGTTCCACAAGGACCCGGCCCACCAGCGCCGCATCCTGGGCAACGACCGGAACCTGCCCCACCGCGCGATCATCCAGCTCGGGTCGGAGCAGCTCGACCTGCAGATCACGCCCATCTACGACGCGGCCCGCACCTGGATCGGCACCATGGTCACCTGGGCGCTCGTGACCGAGAAGCTGGCGACCGAGAAGCGTGAGAAGGAGCTGGCGCAGCACATGCAGCGGACGCTGGACGCGGTGTCGCAGAACG
>CAZIXL010000507.1:0-3129 GCA_964542885.1 uncultured bacterium | reverse complement strand
GCGATCTCGTCGATGGTCGTGATGATATCGGAGATCCGACGACTCGCACCGTGGATCTCGGCCATCGCGCCGACGGCCTCACCGACCAGCGTGCCGCCCTTCTCGGCCACTTCGCGGGCGCCGGCCGAGAGCCGGCTCGCGAGCGCGGCGGTGTCGGCGTTCTGGCGCACGGTCGAAGTGATCTGTTCGAGGCTCGCCGCCGTCTCCTCGAGGCTCGCGGCCTGCGACTGCGCCGAGTCCGACAGTCGCCCCGCCGCGCCGTCGAGCCGTCCCGACGCGTCGCGCACGCCGTCCGCGGCGTCGCGCACCCGGGCGATGACGACGTGCATGCGCTCGACGAAGCGGTTGAACGCGCGCCCGAGCCGGCCCAGCTCGTCGCTCGAGGCGTCGTCGAGCCGCCGCGTGAGGTCGCCTTCCCCCTCGGCGATGTCCTCCATCGCCCGGACCGCGCGGCCGAGCGGGCCCACGACGCTGCGGAACGCGAGCGCGCCGCCCGTGAGGAACGCGATCGCGGCCACGACCATGACGACGAGCATGCCGCCCACCGTGCGCCGCTGGCACGCGCGCGCCCCCGCGACGTTCGCGTCGTCGGCCGACGCGATGAGGTCGCCGAGCCCGCCCAGCTCGCCCTCGAGCCGTTCGAACGCGGCGACGAACGCGGGCAGCCGCGCGATCGCCTCGGCATGGCTGCGCCCCGCCGCGTCGACGATGGCCTCGGCCTCGCCGACGTAGGTCTCGAGCGCGGGCTGCAGGCTCGTGCACGCGCGGCGGATGTCGTCGGGCAGGGACAGCGCGAGGAGCGCCGCGAGCTGCTCGCGGAACCGTCCCGCGTGGACCGCCACGTCGCGCCTCGCCGCCTCGACACCGCCCGCGGCCGGGTCGCCGAGGGCGGTCAGCACGTCGCCCCGGAGCGCGTCGTGCATCATGTCGCAGTCCATGTGGTGCCGGACGGCGAGGGTGGTGACCTGCATGCGCCGGACCGAGCCCTCGATCGCGCGCAGGCCCGAGAGCGCGACCGCGCCCAGCAGGACGCCCGCGGCGACGCCCAGCGCCCCCACCGCCAGCAATCGTGTCCGGATGCTCCAGTGCATGGGTTCCCCTTCGGGTCGGCGCGGACGCGAACGGCGCGTCCGCAGGGTGCGTTCAGGCCGTGACGCGGAAGCGCCGGACGAGCCGCTTCAGCTCGGTCGCCCGGTCCGCCAGGTGTCCCGCCGTCGCCGGCACCTCCTCGGTCCGGGCCGCGTTCGATTGCGTGACCTGGTCCATCTCGCCGAGCGCTGCACTGCCCGGGCCTCTTCGAGCACGTCCGCCACCACGTCGCGCATGCCGCCGACGAAGTGGTTGAAGCAGGTCGCGAGCTCGCCCGGCTCGTCGCGCGCGCCCCGTCGGCGTGCCGGTCCGGTCGCCCCGGCCCTCCGCGATGTCGCGCGTCGCACCCGGCACGGTCCCGTCGGGTGCCGTGATGCCGCACCGGACCGCCACGCCCGCGGCGGGCGGCACGGCGGCGCCCGCCAGCGCGATGGCGAGCGGCCTCGCGCCGCCGCTCGCGAACGCGACGGCGACCCCGGGCCCGGCCAGCACGAGCAGCCGCTGCGGGATGCTCGGCGTCACCGGACGGCCCCCGCGGCCGGCGGCCGGGCGTCGCCGCTCACGCGGCCGCCTCCACGGGGCGCCGGGCCGCCTCGTCGTCGGCCGCGCGCCGCCGCAGCGCGAGGCGCTGCAGCTCGGCGACGTCGACGATGAAGGCGACGCGCCCGTCGCCCAGGATCGTCGCGCCCATGATCGCGTCGACCCGCCGGTAGTTGCTCTCGATGTTCTTCACCACGACCTGCCGCTGGCCCACGACCTCGTCGACCAGCACGCCGATCCGGCGCCCGTCGGACTCGGTCACGACCACGATGCCCCGCTCGGGTTCGGCGACCGCGTCGGGCACGCCGAAGAGGCGCGACAGGCGCACGAGCGGCAGCTGCTCGCCGCGCAGCGCGAACACCTCGGTCTGCCCGCCCAGCAGGGTGCGGATGTCCGCCGGCCGCGGGCGCACCGACTGGCGGATCGACAGCAGCGGGACGATGAACAGCTGGTCCCCGAGCCGCACCGTGAGGCCGTCGAGGATCGCTAGCGTGAGGGGCAGCCGGATGCGGATGCGGCTGCCGCGACCGGTCTCGCTGTGCACCGAGATCGCCCCGTTCAGCGACTCGACGTTGCGCTTCACCACGTCCATGCCCACGCCGCGTCCCGAGACGTCGCTCACGACGGCGGCCGTCGAGAACCCGGCCGCGAAGATCAGCTGGTGCACGTCCGCGTCGGACAGCACGGCGTCCTCGCGCACGAGGCCCTGGGCGACGGCCTTCTCGCGGATGCGCGCCACGTCGAGGCCGCGGCCGTCGTCGCACACCTCGATCACCACGTTGCCGCCCTCGTGGAAGGCCCGCAGCGTGATGACGCCCTCCTCGGGCTTGCCCGCCGCGACGCGCCCGGGCGTGGTCTCGAGGCCGTGGTCGATCGAGTTGCGGATCAGGTGCGTGAGCGGGTCGCCCAGCTGCTCGATGACGCTCTTGTCCAGCTCCGTGTCGGCCCCCTCGATGTCGAGGCGGACGCGCTTGTCGAGCTTGGCGCCGAGGTCGTGGACCAGGCGCGGGAAGCGGTTGAACACGGTGCCGATCGGCAGCATGCGGATCGCCATGACCTGCTCCTGCAGGTCGCGCGTGCTGCGCTGCACGATGGCCATCACCTCGTCGAGCTGGCCGGCCTCCGGGAACACCGACACGGCCTGGCTCACCATCGCCTGCGCGATCACCAGCTCGCCGACCAGGTTGATGAGCGCGTCGACCTTCTCGGTCGGCACGCGGATCGACGTCGACTCCATGCGGCGGTCGGGCGTGGCGCGCCGGTCGGCGGCCGGGCCCGCGACGGCGACGTCCGCGGCGGGCGGCGAGGGCGGCCCCGCGGCGGCGGGGACGCCGCCCTCCACCGTGACGGCCAGCCGGCACGCGTCCTCGACGAACATGAAGACCTCGCGCAGCGCCTGCTCGTCAGCGCCGGTTTCCATCTCGACCGTCCAGGCGAGGTAGCAGGTCTCGGGGTCGAGCTCGGCCAGCACCGGCAGGCGGCCGCGGTCGCAGGTCACCT
>CAZIXL010000506.1:0-3134 GCA_964542885.1 uncultured bacterium | reverse complement strand
CGCAGGGTTGTTCGTGAAGGTCTTCTACGGCGTGCACGACGCCTTCCACCGCCTGAGGATTCCCGCGTACCTCAAGCCCATGATCGGCGGGCTCCTCACGGGGCTGATCGGACTGGGCGCGTACTACGCGGTGCGCAACGAGAGCGCGCTCGACGTGCTCTCGTTCGGCTACGGGACGGTGCAGAAGGCGCTGTACGGCCAGCTGCCGATCGCCGTGCTGCTGATCGTGGCGTTCGGCAAGATCGCGACGACCTCGTTCTCGATCAGCTCCGGCGGTTCGGGCGGCGTGTTCGGCCCGTCCATGGTGATCGGCGGCTCGCTGGGCGGCGTCGTGGGCCTGCTCGCGCACCAGTGGTTCCCGGGCGTCGTGACCCAGCCGGGCGCCTTCGTGGCGGTGGGCATGGCGGGCTTCTTCTCGGCCGCCGCCAACACCCCCATCTCGACGCTCGTGATGGTGTCCGAGATGACGGGCAACTACCAGCTCCTGCTGCCCGCGCTGTGGGTGTGCTCGATCTCGTTCCTGCTCGGCCGGCGCTGGACGCTCTACCAGAGCCAGGTGGCCTCGCGGCTCGACTCGCCCGCCCACCGCGGTGCGATCCTGGGCGGCGTGCTCAAGGCGATGCGCGTCGCCGACGTCATCGGCAAGCGTCCGATCCACACGCTGAACGAGGCCGCGAGCCTCGAGGACGTCGTGCACCTGGCCATGTCGTCGTCGCAGTACAGCTTCCCCGTCGTGGACGCGTCGGGCCGCATGACCGGCCTGGTCACGCTCGCGCAGGTGCGCCAGTTCCTCGACGCGATGGACGGCGACGTGCCGGCCATCGCGCACGACCTGGCCACGCGCGCCCCGGCCGCGCTCTCGCCCGCCGACGACCTCGACCGCGCGCTGCAGCGCATGGTGTCGCTCGACGTCGAGGACCTGCCGGTCGTCG
Organism: uncultured bacterium; assembly: GCA_964542885.1. Taxonomy (GTDB): domain Bacteria; phylum Eisenbacteria; class RBG-16-71-46; order RBG-16-71-46; family RBG-16-71-46; genus CAIXRL01. Next base: position 2,202 of record CAZIXL010000506.1, on the reverse strand, counting down.
AGCCGTCGACGCCCGACCGCGTGGTCGGCATCCTCTCGCGCCGCGACATCACGGCCGCCTACGCGCGGCGCCGTTTCGACACCGGCGCGGTTCCGCCCAAGCCGCCGCCCGCGGCCTGAATCACCGCGAGTAGCCGGGTGCTCGCCCGTCCGCGCCGGGCCGCGGGCTCGAGGTCACGCTCGAGCTGCCGCGGAACGGCCTGGGGCCGCCGTGCGCCCGAGCTGGGCTTGTCGTTCGGGCGCTGCCGCCCCTAGCATGCGGGCGATCCGCCGCACCCGCCCTCCACGAAAGGTCCCCACGTGATCAACGTCCCCGCCACGCCCGGCCAGCAGCCGCGCCTCGCGGTCTTCTTCGACTTCGAGAACCTCGCGCTCGGCCTGCGCGACCCGAACGGCCCGTTCGAGGTCCGACGCATCCTCGACCGGCTGCTCGAGAAGGGCCGCATCATCGTGAAGGTGGCGTACGCGGACTGGAACCGGTTCCGCAGCCACACGAAGAACCTGCACGAGAACGGCATCGAGCTGGTCGAGATCCCGCGTCGCGAGTCCACCGGCAAGAACTCGGCGGACATCCGCCTGGTCGTCGACGCGATGGACCTGAGCTGGAGCAAGGAGCACATCGACACGTTCGTGATCGTCTCGGGCGACAGCGATTTTTCGCCGCTCGTGGCCAAGCTCAAGGAGAACGGCCGCCACGTGATCGGGCTGGGCATGAAGAAGTCCACCTCGCCCCTGCTGGCCAACGCGTGCGACGAGTTCATCTATTACGAGGACCTCGAGCACGCGGCCGAGCCGGCCGAGGAGGCGGCGCGGCCGGCACAGGGCCGCGAGGCGGCGCTCAAGCTCGTCGCCGACACGGTGCGCGCGCTCGAGCGCGAGAACTTCGACGTGATCCAGGCGTCGCTGGTCAAGGACACGCTCAAGCGCAAGCGCCCCGCGTTCAGCGAGGGCGCGCTCGGCTACGGCAGCTTCAGCGACCTGCTGGAGGACGCGCAGGAGGCCGGGCTCGTGAAGCTGAGCGAGGACGAGCGCAGCGGCACCTATCGCGTGGCCGCCGTGGCGCCCGCTGCCGCGCGCCGCCGCCGCCGCCCGCGCGGCTGAGCGACCCCCACCAGGACCGCGCCGGTCGCGGTGCGACCTCGCGGCCTCAGCGCGCGGCCGCCGCCGTTGCGAATGCGGCGCGCACCGGCCGGCCGGTGACGCCCGCGGGGAGCGGCAGGCCGAGCACCGTGCAGGCCGTCGCGAACGTGTCCTCGGTGTGGACGTCGTCGTCGGTGATGGACGTGAGGTCCAGTCCCTGCCGGATCCCGGGCCCGGCCGCGATCCAGGGAATGGCCTGGCTCCGCGCATCGAGCCCGCCGTGGTGGTGATTCGAGCCGCCGTGGTCGGCGCTGACGATGATCACGGTCGAATCGGCGAGCCCGCGCCGGGCGATCGCCGCGAGCAGCCGCCCCACGCAGCGGTCGGCGTTCGAGACGACGGCCAGCTGCTCGGGTGAGCCCCAGCCGTGGTCGTGACCCGTCAGGTCGCCGTCGGGCAGGTGCACGAAGAGTACGTTCGGCGCGTGCTCGAGGATCACCTGCGCCGCGCGGGCCGCGACGCTGGAGTCGCGCTCGGTGCCCTTCGGTGGTGCGAAGCTCCAATCCACGTCGCCGGGCGTGAGCAGCGCGGCAAACTTCGCCTTGCCCGCGAACATCGCGGTCGTGAGCCCCGCGCGGTGGGCCAGCGTGAAGAGGGTGGGCACGGCCGGGTACTTCGGCTGGCCCACGTAGCGGTCGTCGTTCCAGGTCACGCCGTGCTTCGCGGGCGGCACGCCCGTCAGCATGGACGTGTGCGAGGGCAGCGTGACGGCCACGCGCGTCGTGATCGCCCACATCGTGAACGCGCCGCGGGCCATGAGCGCGCGCAGGTTCGGCGCGTCGGCGCGCAGCAGCACGTCGGGACGCAGGCCGTCGAGGCTGACGATGACGACGTGGCTCGCGATCGCCGCCGCCGCCGGGCGGCTCGCGGCGGGCAGCGCGAGTGCGAGCAGCACGAGTGCGGCGGACACGAACCGGGCGGCGAAGCCGCGGCGCGGCGCAGGTGGAGGCGGAACGGAACAGGGGGACATGTCGGGACCCGGGGACCGGTCGGAAAAGCGTGGACGCAGCGTGCCACAGCGTGACGACCGCGTCCTGGCGGAACGGTGACCGGCCGGACACGA
>CAZIXL010000505.1:0-3143 GCA_964542885.1 uncultured bacterium | reverse complement strand
GCCCTCCCACACGCTCCAGCGGCGCGCGGCCGCGAGGCGCACCGCCGCGTCGGGCGACGTGAGCCGGCGGTGGTAGGCGGCCAGCAGGTCGCCGCGCTCGGCTGCGGGCACGTGCGATTCGTAGGGCTCCCACGCGTCGGGCCAGATCGCCGAGGCGCCGCGCTGGTAGAACCACTCGATCTCGCGCCGGCGCAGCAGGAAGATCCCGCGCAGGACCAGCTCGGTGACGCGCTCGGGGTGCTTCTCGGCGTAGGCGAGCGCCAGCGTCGAGCCCCAGCTGCCGCCGAACACCAGCCAGCGCTCGATGCCCAGGTGCTCGCGCAGGCGCTCGATGTCGGCGACCAGGTCCCACGTGGTGTTGTGCTCGAGCGAGGCGTGCGGCGTGCTGCGCCCGCAGCCGCGCTGGTCGAACAGCACGATGCGGTAGCGGCGCGGGTCGAAGAACCGCCGCTGCTTCGGGTCGGTGCCGCCGCCGGGGCCGCCGTGCAGGAACACGGCCGGCTTGCCCGCCGGCTCGCCGCTCTCCTCCCAGTACAGCTCGTGCACGTCGGAGACCTGCAGCCGCCCGGTGACGCGCGGCTCGATCGGCGGGTACATCCAGGTGAGCGGGTCCTTGAGCGGGACGTGCATGGGCGACCTCCTCGGCACGGCGACGGGCGATGGCGGTGGCGCGCAGCGTAACGCCGCGCCGCGTGGCCGACGAACCGGCCCGCGCGACGCTAGGCCGCCCGCGCCCAGCGCGTGAGCGCCGCCTCGAGGTCGTCACGCACGACGGGCTTGGAGACGTGGTCGTTCATGCCCGCCTCGAGGCAGCGCTCGCGGTCGCCCTTCAGCGCGTTCGCGGTCAGCGCGACGATCGGCACCACCGCGCCGGCGCCGCCTTCGCGCCGGATCTCGCGCGTCGCCTGGAAGCCGTCCATCTCGGGCATCTGGCAGTCCATGAACACGACGTCGTAGGGGAAGCGTCGCACCATGGACACCGCCTCGAGCCCGTTCGCGGCCACGTCCACGCGGCAGCCGAAGCTTTCGAGCAGCCGCACGGCGACGCGCTGGTTGACCGCGTTGTCCTCGGCGAGCAGCACCCGCCGGTGCGGATGCGACTGCTCGCCGGCGCGCCGCTGCGGGCGCCGCTCGGTCTCGAAGCCGGGGACGTTGTGGCGCGTCAGCATCCCGGGTCGCGCCCCGGCCTCGACCGGCCGCAGGAGCGTCTCGACGGCGGCGCGCAGGACGCGCAGGCGCACCGGGCGCACCAGGAACCCGTCGAAGCCCGCCGCCTGGTAGGTCGCCGCCTCGCCGCGGCGCGCCGACGACGTGAACGCGAGGATGGCCGCGCCCCGCACGCCCTCGGCGGCGCGCACCTGGCCGGCGAACGCGAACACGTCGCTCCCCGCGGGCCGCGCCTCGGCCACCACGAGCGCGTACGGCCGCCCGGCCGCGCGCGCCTCGCGGAGGGTCGCGAGCGCTTCCGGGTGCGTGTCCGCGGTCTCGACGTGCAGTCCCCAGACCGCGAACTTCTCGGCGAGCAGCGCGCGCGCACGCGTCGGTCCGTCCACGAGCAGCACGCGCGCGCCCGGCGCGGGCAGCGGCTCGGGCCGCGGCTGCGCCTCGGAGCGGTCGACGGCGATCACGATCGTCGACGTGAACGTCGAGCCCTCGCCCTCGACGCTCGTCACCGTGGCGGTGCCGCCCATCAGTTCGGAGAGTTGCCTGACGATCGCCAGGCCGAGGCCCGTGCCTCCGTAGCGGCGCGACATCGAGGCGTCGGCCTGCGTGAACTGCTGGAACAACCGGGGCAGCACGTCGGCGGGAATGCCGGTGCCCGAGTCGTGCACCGCCAATTGCAGCCGCGCATGACTGCCGGCGTCCTCGACGCACGTCACTTCGAGCATCACGAAGCCCTTCGAGGTGAACTTGAGCGCGTTGCCCGCCAGGTTGAGCAGCACCTGGCGCACGCGACCCTGGTCGCCCACGAACCGCGACGGCGCGGCGGGGTCGTAGCGCACGAGCAGGTCGACGCCCTTGTCGGCCGCCCGCGAGGCCAGCAGGTCGGCGACCTCCTCGACGGTCGCGAGCAGGTCGAACGGCACGAACTCGAACTCGAGCCGGCCCGATTCGATCTTCGAGAAATCGAGGATGTCGTTGAGCAGCGCGAGCAGGGCCTCGGCGGAGTGCAGCGTGGTCTCGGCGTACTCGCGCTGCTCCGAGGTGAGCTCGGTGTCGAGGATCAGCCCCGACATCCCGATCACGCCGTTCATCGGCGTGCGGATCTCGTGGCTCATCGTGGCGAGGAACTCGGCCTTGGCGCGCGCGGCCTCGAGCGCGTCGTCGCGCGCCGCCTCCAGCTCCCGTGCGTGCCGCGCGAGGTCGGCCTGGCTCGCGAGCACCTCGTGCGCGCGCTCCTGCGCCAGCCGCGTCGCGCGCTCGCTGCTCCTGCGCAGCAACTGGACGCGCCAGGCGAGTCCCGCCGCGAACAGCGCCACCGCCAGCGCGGGCAGCACGGCCGCGAGCCCCGAACAGGCGCTCCTCGCCGCGGCGAACACCCAGGCGGCCAGCCCCAGGCCGACGGCGAGGATCACCGGCGGCAGGATCCGCCCGCCCACTCCCGTCGCGCTTTCCGGCCCGACCTGCGACGACCCCACGCGGCTTCCTCCCGGAGGACACGGCTCGAACCGCGGTCCGGCCGGACCGCGACTCGCTGCGCAGCTTCGGACGCGCAGCCCGGCGCGTGAGGGGCACGCGCCGCGCGGGCGCGCCAAGTGCCGGCAAGCGCGTCGCGCGGCCGGCCGGAATGCCTCGCGGTTCGCGCGCCCCGCGTGCTAGCGTGCGCCACCATGTCGGCCCGGCACGTTCACCCGTGGGTGTTCCTCGTCCTGATCCTGCCGTTCGGCGTCATGAGCGGCTACCTCACGGTCACGATCGGCTGGCAGCTCAAGAGCGCCGGCGTCAGCGTCGAGGCCATCGCGACGCTGATCGCCATGAGCTTCATCCCCCACACCTGGAAGTTCCTGTGGGCGCCGATCGCCGACATCACGCTCCGGCGCAAGACCTGGTACGTGCTCGCGGGCCTCGTCAGCGCCGCGGGCCTGGTCGCGACGGGCCTCGTGCCCCACACCCCGGCGGCCATCCCGCTGCTGACCGTGGTC
>CAZIXL010000504.1:0-3143 GCA_964542885.1 uncultured bacterium | reverse complement strand
ACCGCGACGGCCGCGTGGCGTGGAGCACCGGCCGCTCCGACGAGGCCACGCTCGCCGAGATGACCGCGGTCGTGAAGCGCCTGGCGGGTTCGGCCGCCGTCGCCGGCGGCGCGCCGTCCGAAGGGGGCGCGCGATGAACGTCCGCACGGTCCGCACGCGCGTGCTGCTCGTCCTGGCCGCGGCCGCGTCGCTCGCCCTCACGGGCTGTGCCGCGCGCTCGGTGGCCGTGTACGAGCGCGAGCACTTGACCGACCCGATCATGGCCTTCCAGTCGACGGCGAAGAAGGACGCGCGCCGCGTGCGTGCGTTCGAAGCCCGCGAGGGCTCGACCGGCGGCATCGGCGGCGAGGGCGGGGGCTGCGCGTGCAAGTGACCCGCGGCATGGGATGCGGTCTCGCGGCCGCGGCGCTGGGGGCGCTCGTCGCCTCGCCGGCCGCCGCGCAGCTGCCCGGCGGCGACGCCGTGGCGAACGGGCTGTTCCGCATGTTCGCGGACTCCAAGCACGTGCTCGTGCGCTCGCTCGTCGAGGACTGCACCGTGCCGCTCAAGAACGACGTCGACCTGACGCTGCACTGGAACCACGAGCGGGTCACCATCCCCGCCGTCGCCGCGCCCGTCGGCAGCCAGGAGGCCATCGACGCCATCACGACGGCCAGCCGGCCGATCGAGGGTGACGCCTACCAGGACTTCGAGAAGACGCGCAACGAGCTCGAGGGCCAGGTCTCCCGCGGCGGCGCGTCGGTCGGCTACTACCACTCGATCGAGAGCGACTACCTGGGCCACCAGGTGTCGGCCTCGTACAACCGCGGCTTCCAGGACGACCAGCTCAACCTGTCGTTCGGCACCAGCTTCGGCTGGGACGACATCAAGCCGCTGGCCGACGAGCGCGGGCGGACGGCGAACGACCACAAGAACACGCTGCACTGGAACGCGGTCGCCACGCGCGTCCTCACGCCGACCTCGGTCGTGCGCGTGGGCGTCGAGCTGAACCACGTCACCGGCCTGCAGCACAACCCCTACCGGCTCGTGTACGCGGGCGGGACGAGCGTCCCGGAGCGGCATCCGGAGTCGCGCGACCGCCGCGACGCGTTCCTCAAGTTCCACCAGTACCTGGCGAACCGCTCGAGCCTCAAGTTCGACTACCGCTTCTACGGCGACGACTGGGGGATCCTCTCCCACGAGGTGGCCGGCGCGCTGTCGCAGTACGTCACGCGCGGGCTGTACGCGCAGTACGAGTACCGCTGGTACACGCAGACCGCCGCCGACTTCTGGCGGCCGGAGTACGCGACCACGCAGGGCGTGGACGGGTTCCTCACCGGTGACTACCGCATGAGCCCGCTCTCCTCGCACCTGTTCGGTGTCTCGATGAACGCCGACCTGGGCGTGCTCGCGCCCGACTCGCCGAAGCTGCGCCGGTTCGCAGTGACGCTGAACTACGAGCGCTACTTCAACAGCAACAACTATTCCGCGGACATCCTGGAGACGGGGCTGGACTTCCGTTTCTAGGGGGTTGGAGTGGCTGGAGAGAGGAGCCCCGAAGTGCGACACGCCATCCTGTTGACCCTCGGCATCACCCTGGTCGCGGCCTCCGCGCCGCGTGCGGGCACGTTCGAACGCGCCCGTATCGTGCCCGACCTCGGCCTGGACGCCATCACCCGCGGGATCACCCGCGAGCAGGTCGGCAAGGACCTGTTCTCGGATCCGTGGGCGACCGCGACGATCGGGCACGTCGACCTGTACGACGTGTTCCCGTACGTCGAGTCGCGCACGTTCCAGCTCGTGTCGGACCCGCGCTGGAACCGGCTCGTGCTCGGCGAGGCCGGCCGCGCGCTGTCGGCGTACGACGGCGCCGGTACGTCGCTCGGCGCGCTCAAGGAGCCGCGCGGACTGGCCGTGGACGAGAACGACCGCGTCTACGTGGCCGACGCCGGCAACGACCGCATCGTGGTGCTGCAGGCGTCGACCGAGTTCGGCGACGTCACGCTCGCGCCGCTCTACGAGATTCGCGGCCTGTCGCGGCCGTTCGACGTGGCGTGGTCGGACGGCGGCACGCCGTTCCAGTCCGGCGACGACGTGCTGTACGTGGCCGACACCGGCAGGAACCGCGTCGCGGCGTTCGCGCTCTCGGACCGCTCGGCGCGCGAGGTGGCCTCGATCGGCACGCTGGGCAGCGGCCCCGCCGCCTTCGCGGGCCCGATGGCGCTGCGCGCCGGGCACGCGAACGGCGCGAACACGCACGACGTGTACGTGGCCGACGCGCACAACGGGCGCATCGTGCGGCTCGTGCACGACGCCTCGGGCCTGCGCTGGGCCGGCGAGGTGAAGACCGACGCCGACGTCGTGACCTCGATCGACACCGACCAGTGGGGCAACGTGTACGCGGCGGCGCCGAACCGCGGCAGCGTGCGCAAGTACGCGCCCGACCTGGAGCCGGTCGCGGAGCTGCGCGGCGACCTCGTGCGCCCGCGCAACTTCCACGTGCCGTTCTTCACCGTGCGCGACCACCGCGACGGCAGCGTCACGCGGCAGGGCCGCGCGAGCGGCCTGACGGTCGAGGAGTGGACCGACGCGAGCGGCGTGCGCCTGTGGAACCTGGGCCTCGACGTGCCCGAGCTGTCCGTGGCGGGCGGCGACGCCCCCGCGGCGCAGTTCACGCTCACCGACCGCGCGAGCGTCCGCATCGAGCTGGCCGACGCCACGAGCGGCGCCGCGCTCGTGTCCCGCGACGCGGGCACGCTCGACGCCGGCGCGCACGCGCTGGCGCTCACCGACGCCGACCGCGCCGCGGTCACCGGCCACGGCGACCTGCGCCTGAAGCTCGTGGCGACCTCGACGTACGCGGGCGGCCCGTCCGCCCAGGCCGAGGCCGGCTTCCAGTGGACCGGCAACGGCTCCGTCTCGGCGCCCGCCGCCGCGATGATGCTCGGCAGCTCGCCGAACCCGGCGCAGCGCTCGGCGCGCATCGCGTTCGCGCTCCCCGCCGCCGACGCCGGCACGGCGACGCTGCGCGTCTACGACTCGATGGGGCGCGCCGTCCGCACGCTCGGCTCGACGTTCGCGTCGGGCCGCAACGAGGTCACGTGGGACCTGCGCGCCGAGGCCGGCGCGCGCGTGGCCCCGGGCGTCTACTTCGCGCGCCTCTC
>CAZIXL010000503.1:0-3149 GCA_964542885.1 uncultured bacterium | reverse complement strand
GACGCTCCGGCCGCCATCGGCGGCGCAGTCCTGCCGGCGGCGCGGGTGCCCGCGCGATCGCGCGCCCTGCGCCGGCACGGCTGACCTCTACCGGTACAGCGACTTGATCCGGCCGAAGCTCGAGCGGACGGTTGGCGTGGTCAGGTCGATCTGGAACTTCGAGATGTTCACCTTGTACTGGTCGGTGATGTAGATCATCCCGGTGGGGCTGATCGCGATCCGGAACTCGAGGCTCATCCCGAGTGGCGACTGGAAGCTCCCGAGCAGCGCCCCGGCGGGCGAGTACTGGTGCACCCAGTTGGCCGCGGCCGTGATCACGTACACGTTGCCATCGGGTCCTTCGGCCACGTCGTACGGTACCGCGGGAGTGGCGAACTCCAGGTCGAAGCTCCCGTCCGGCCGATACCGGATCACGCGCCCGCGTCCCGCATCCGCGACGTACACCCGGCCGGCCGCATCCACCGCGATGCCGCTCGGTTCCTGGTACTGGCCGGCCGCCAACCCGGTGCCGCCGATCGTCGCAAGGTAGACGCCGTCGTTCCTGTACCTGGCGACGGTGTGGCCGCCCAGGCATGCGATGTAGACTTCCCCCGCCTCGTTCACGGCGACGTCCGTGGGGCCGACCGCGGTGGGCCACTCGCCGAGCTGGATGCCGAAGAGGTCGTACTTCTGTACCCGGTTCGCGTTGTAGTCGGTCACGAAGAGGTTGCCCGCCGCGTCGATCGCGACGCCGTTCGGCGAGCCCTGGTACCCCGGCGCGAATGTCCACGTGACCGACAGCGCGCCCGCGGGGTTGTACCGGTTCATGTGCGGACTCAGGCAGTCGCTGCCCACCATGATGTAGCCCGCGGGCGTCAGGGCGATACCGCGGGGGCTGCAGAGGTCCGGGCTCGTGATCGTGCCCTGGAACGTCGGCGCGGCGGCCAAGGCGACGCGCGCGGACAGGACGAGGACGAGCAGTGCGAGCGCCAGGCCGTGGATCGGGAGCGCGCTCGGGTGCGGGCGTCGAGGGTGTCGGGTCATGGCGGCCTCCGGAGGACGGTGCAGGGTCGCGAGTATCGCGGGGCGCACGGCGGTGGACAACGGGATTCGCGCCGTATCGACCGATGCCCCGCGTCCGGCCGGGCGGCCTCGCGCAGGGGTTGGCGGCGATCCGGCCGATCGGACATCTCGTCGGGAGGCTGCAGTCCTGTCAGTCAGGCGGCCGCCGGTGCGGTCGGACGTCGTGCTCGCGCTCCGCGCGGCCGTCGGCCGTGCCCCGAGTCGCGTTTCGTCGCGCGCCTGCATGCAAGTTGAGCCGATCCCGTACGGCGCGTCCGCTGGCACGGGGCGTGATGGACCTCGCGTGCTTGCGATCGGCGCGCCCGCGCCGTCGACCATAGAGCCCAACGTTGCAGGATGGTCCCTTGACGACCGCCGAGGCCGTGCACGCAGACGTTCGACCGCGCGTGACGGTCTGTCCTTTCTGTGGTTCGGGCTGTTCGCTGCTGGTGGCGGGCGGAGCGTCGCATCCCCGCCTGCATCACCCCGTCTCGGCGGGTGCGCTGTGCGTGCGCGGTTGGAGCGTGGGCGAGTTGCTCACCTCGCCGCGGCGGGTCACGGGCGCCTATCGGCGCGATCGCGGCGGCCCCCTGGTGCGCACGGACACCGCGGCCGCGCTGTCCGAGGTCGTCGCCCGCCTGCGCGACATCGTGAACCGCCGGGGCGGCGCCAGCGTCGGCCTGCTCGCCTCGGCGCGGATCACCGTCGAGGAGGCTGGCCTGCTGCGCCGGCTCGCCGCGGCGCTCGGAACCCCGCACCTCGACACGTTCCAGCGCGCCGGCTACCTGCACCTGCCCCCCGTCTCGTTCGACGCGCTCGAGCGTGCCCGGCACATCACCGTCCTCGGGGCGAACCTGACGGTCCGCCAGCCGCAGGCCGGCCGCCGGCTGCTGCGGGCCGTGGACCGGGGCGCGCGGGTGCGCCTCGTGCACAGCCGCCGGGCGCAGCTTGCCTCGCTCGCGGCCGAGCACCACGTCGCCCTGCCGGGGCACGAACTCGAGGCCGTGCCGGCGCTCGAGCCGGACGAACTCGTGCTCCTCTCCTCGGAGCTGGCGCTGTCGGGGCAGGCCTCCGCGGCGGTGGGTCGCTTCGGTGCCCGCCCGGTGATGTTCCTCACCGATTATTCGAACCAGCGGGGCGTGATCGAAACCGGGCTCCGGCCTTCGGCCGACGGGTTCTCGGGCTGGGAGATGCTGCAGGCGGCCGCCGATGGACGCCTTGCCGGCCTGCTCGTGTTCGGGGACGACCCGTTCGAGTTCTTCCCCGGCCTCGCCGGCCGGGCGTTCGCGCGCTCCGAGCTCGCCGTCGTCGTGGATGCGGTCAAGTCGGCCACCAGCGCGGCGGCGGACTTCGTGCTGCCGGGAGCGCTGCTGGCGGAGAAGTCCGGCACGGTCGTCAACACCGAGGGCCGCTCGCAGTCGGTCACCCCGGTGGCGCGTCCCGCGGGCGGCTGGACCGAAGGGGCGATCGCCGAGCACCTGGTGCGTGCCTTCGACCCCGACGCCGCGCCCCCGCCGGCCGCGCCCTGGAGCGTCGGTCCCGCGGGACCGGCGGCGGACCGGCCGAGCGACGAGTACCCGTTCCTCGCCGCGCTCGACACCACCCTGTTCTGGAACTCGCACGCGCTCGTGAACGCGACGATCACCGCGTGGCGCGAGGCCCGCAACATCCACGCGGATTTTCCGCCCGGGTGCGTGACGCTCAATCCCGACGACGCGCGCACGCTGGGGCTGTCCTACGCGAGCGCGGTCCGGGTCACGAGCGCCGACGGTTCCGTGACGCTGCCGGTACGCCATCACGCGCGGATGCTCCCGGGGACCGTGTGGATCGCGATGCGCTGCTGGGAGAGCTGCGGCGGCCGCATCGGTGCCCTCGAGTACGACCCCGCGCTCCGCATCCCGATCTTCCGGCCGCGGGCCGTGCGCCTCGAGCGGCCCGGTACGCGGCCGGCGCCCGGGAGCCAGCCATGAGCCCCGGCGAACGCTGGCTCGGGCGCGACGAGCACGCGCGGCTCCTCGCGCGTCTCGCCGTCGAGGGTTCGCTGGTGGCGCCGGTCCAGGTCGAAGGCGAGACCTGCTTCCTGCCGGTGCGCGACCCGGCCGAGATCT
>CAZIXL010000502.1:0-3151 GCA_964542885.1 uncultured bacterium | reverse complement strand
CGCTCCAGAAGCTGGGCGTGTTCGGGCGCTTCCGCCCGGCGCTGCTGGCGCCGCGCATCGCGCTGGCCGAGGGACTGACCGACCTGGTGTGCGGGCTCAACATGGGCCAGACCGCCGAGGTGCTGGCGCGCGAGTTCCGCATCTCGCGCGAGCAGCAGGACGCGTTCGCGCTGCGCAGCCACCAGCGGGCGCTGGCGGCGCGCGAGGCGCTGCGCGAGGAGATCGTGCCCGTGTTCGCGGCCCCGAAGTACGACCCCATCCGCGACGACGTGGGCCCGCGCGAGGGCCAGACGCTCGAGGCGCTCGCGAAGCTCAAGCCCTACTTCGACCGCCGCAACGGCACCGTCACGGTCGGCAACGCCTGCCAGGTGACCGACGGCGCCGTGGCGCTGCTCGTGGCCGACGAAGCGACCGCGCAGGCGTGGCCGGTGCCGCCGCTCGGGCGCGTTCGCGCGTTCGCGTTCGCCGGCCTGCAGCCGCAGCGCATGGGCCTGGGCCCCGTGTTCGCGTCGGCGCTGGCGCTCGAGCGCGCCGGCCTGACGCTCGACGACATGGAGGTGGTCGAGCTCAACGAGGCCTTCGCGGCGCAGGTGCTGGCGTGCCTCGCCGCCATGAAGTCGGCGGACTTCGCGAAGCGCGAACTGGGCCGCGACCGCGCGCTGGGCGAGGTGCCCGACGAGAAGCTCAACGTGAACGGCGGCGCGATCGCGCTCGGGCACCCGGTGGGCTCGAGCGGTGCGCGCCTCATCCTGACCCTGCTGCACGAGATGCGGCGGCGGGGCGCGAAGCGCGGTCTGGCCACGCTGTGCGTGGGCGGCGGCCAGGGCGCGGCGTTCGTGATGGAGCGTCCGTGATGGCGATCTTCCGGGTGGAACCGCGGCCGGACGGCCTCGCGCACCTCGTGATGGACGACCCCTCGCGCAAGGTGAACGTGCTCGGCGTGCAGGCATTCGACGACCTCGAGGCGGCGCTCGCCGAGCTGGAGTCGTCGGCGGGACTCAAGGGCGTCGTGCTGCGCAGCGGCAAGGAGGGCTCGTTCATCGCCGGCGCCGACCTCGACGCGATCGCGACGATCGCCGATCCGGCCGAGGTCGAAGCGCTCGTCAAGCGCGCGCACGCCGCGTTCTCGCGGCTCGCGGCGCTGCCGGTGCCGACGGTGGCCGCGATCGAGGGCCCCTGCCTGGGCGGCGGGCTCGAGATCGCGCTGGCGTGCGACTCGCGCGTCGCCGCCGAGGAGCGCGCGACGATCGGGCTGCCCGAGACGCTGCTCGGCATCTTCCCCGCGTTCGGCGGCACGACGCGCCTGCCGCGCGTGGTCGGGCTGTCGGCGGCGTGCGACCTCATCCTGACCGGGCGCACGCTCGACGCGAAGCGCGCCGAGAAGCTGGGCCTGGTCGCGAAGGCCGCGCCGGCCGCGTGGCTGGTCGAGGCCGCGGAGCGGCGCGTGGCGCAGCTCGCCGCGCGGCCCGCCGGATCGCGCCGCGACGCGTACCGCCCGAAGGGTTTCGTGCCGTGGCTGCTCGACACGACGCCCCCCGGCCGTGCGCTCGTCTTCCGCCAGGCGCGCGCGGGCGTGATGGCGAAGACTTCGGGGCACTATCCCGCCCCGCTCGCGGCGCTCGACGTGCTGCGGCAGGGCATCGGCGGCACGGTCGAGGCGTCGCTCGCGCTCGAGGCCGCGGCGATCGGGCCGCTCGTCACCGGGGCGGTGTGCAAGAACCTGGTGCGCATCTTCCGCATGTCGGAGGACGCCAAGCGCGCGAGCGTCGTGCCCGACGCCTCGCTCCGGCCGGCCCCGATCGCGCGGCTCGCGCTGGCGGGCGCGGGGGTGATGGGTGGCGGCATCGCGGAGCTGGCGAGCCGGTTCGGCATCGAGGTGCGGTTGCGCGACGTGCGCCCCGAATCGCTGCAGAAGGGGCTGCAGACCGTGCGTGCCGTGCTCGACGAGCGCGGGCGCCGGCGCCGCACGCCCGGGCGCGAGAAGGACGGGCAGATGGCGCGCATCCTGCCGACGCTCGAGCTGTCGGGCTTCGCGCAGGCCGACGCCGCGATCGAAGCGGTCGTCGAGGACCTGGACGTCAAGCGCCGCGTCTTCGCCGAGCTCGAGGTGCGCATGCGGCCCGACGCGCTGCTGGCCACGAACACGTCGTCGCTCAGCGTCGACGCGCTCGCCGAAGGGCTGCAGCACCCCGGGCGCTTCGTGGGCTTCCACTTCTTCAACCCGGTCCACAAGATGCCGCTCGTCGAGGTCGTGCGCGGCGCGCGCACGAGTGACGCCGCGCTCGTCACCGCGGTCGGGCTCGCGCGGCGCCTGGGCAAGACGCCGGTCGTCGTGAAGGATTCGCCGGGCTTCGTCGTGAACCGCATCCTCATGCCGTACCTGCGCGAGGCCATGCACCTCTTCGAGGAGGGCTTCGCGGTGGCGGACGTCGACGCGTCCATGCGCGCGTTCGGCATGCCCATGGGCCCGTTCGAGGTCGTGGACGAGGTCGGGCTCGACGTGGCGCACAAGGTGGCGGGCGTGCTGTCGGCCGCGTTCCCCACGCGCATGCAGCCGGCGCCGCTGCTCGAGAAGCTCGTCGCGGCCGGCCGCCTGGGGCGCAAGAGCGGCACCGGCTTCTACCGGCACGCGGGCCGCAAGCGCACGCCGGACCCGATGGTCTCGGCGCTGCTCGGGCAGGCGGCCTCGCGCCGGCCGGGCAGCCTGGAGCAGCTCTCGGAACGCATGGCGCTCGCGATGGTCAACGAGGGCGCGCGCTGCCTCGAGGAGGGCGTCGTCGCCGACGCGGGTGCGGTGGACACCGCGATGATCTTCGGCGCGGGCTTCCCGCCGTATCGCGGCGGCGTGCTGCGCTGGGCCGACGCGACGGGGCTGCCGCACGTGGTCGAGCGGCTGCGCGCGCTGCGCGCCGAGAAGGGCGAGCGTTTCGAGCCCTGCGCGCTGCTCGTGACGAAAGCCGAACGCGGCGGGTCGTTCACCGGCTGAGCGCCGCTTCCGGGGGCGCGCCGAATCCCCGCGGCGCCGACCGCGTCCAAACGGGCGCCGGGAGGCGGTTCGGGCCCCGTGCGGAACGCCGCGCGGGGCCCGAACCGCCCCCGGTCCATCCCGGAGGAAGCCATGCCCGCGTTCGACCTGCTCGCCCATGATTCC
>CAZIXL010000501.1:0-3154 GCA_964542885.1 uncultured bacterium | reverse complement strand
CGAGCCGATTCTGCTTGACCGCGCCGCGCGGCTCCCGCAGGGTGCCGCGCCCATGAAGACCCTCCGCTCGCTTCCCGCGTTCGCGGGCCTCGCGCTCGCCACGGCCGCACTGGCCGCCGCTCCCGCCCTCGCCGAGACGTTCCGCGGCGATCTCGACCGTCCGCCCTTCTACGACGGCCGCCGGCCCGCCGTCGCGCGCCGCGTGGCCCACGTGTCCGTCGGCTTCCACTCCGAGCCCGCGTCGCTCGACCCGACGCCCGACCGCTCACCGGCGCTCGCAGCCCTGCTCGATTCGCTGCGCGCCGGGATCGACCGGCTCGCCCTCACCCGCCCGCTCGCGGGCGGCGACTGGCCGATGCGGGACGCTCCGCGCGTGCGCTTCGGCTGCAAGCGCGGCGGCACCGGGCCCGACGGGATTCCCCGCTCGCCCGAGGAGATCGACGAAGCGGCCGCGCCCCGCATGGCTTTCGGCGTCGAGGGCCCGGGCCGCGCGTGGCGCGAGCGGGTGCGGGCCGGGGCGGGTGACTCGGTCGACGCGGTCGTCGTCGTGAACCTCACCTTCGGCGAACAGTGGGTGCGGCAGGTGAGCTGGAAGGGCGCGAAGGCGATCGAGCTCGGGACCGGGCGCACGATGCCGCTCGCCTGGCTCACGTCGCTCGACACGCCCGTGCAGGTGCTGCAGCTGACCGGCGCGCTCGTCACGCCCGCCGGAAAGGTCCTGCGCGTCGGGTCCGAAGGCCTGCTGGCGCGGCGCACGCGGTTCGGCACGTCGGTCCTGGGCGCCCAGGAAGTGCTCGGCGAGGACGAGCTGGCCGCCGTCACCACGCCCGCCGGCGACGCGCCAGCGCCCTGGCGGACGGCGCTGCGGGCGCTGGTCGACGGCCTGCTCGAAGGGCGACCGGCGAACTGAACCGCCGCACGCACGGGAGCCGCGGCCGGCATCGCCGACCGCGGCTCCGTGGCTTCGAAGTCCCCGACCGGGCGGTCCGCCCGGCTCGGATCCCACTACTGCTTCGCGGCGACCTCGGGGCCCGTGGCCGTGAAGACCGAGATGCCGTACTGCAGCATCGCCCGCGCGTACGCCGGGTTGTGCACGCCGTGGCTCTTGTCCTCGTGCATGACGTAGAGCCAGTTCCAGAGCGCCTTGCCGCGCGCTTCCGGAGCCGACGTGACGATCGGGTGGCCGTCCTCGTTGTTCTGGTCGATCAGGCCGGCCGCCACGAGGTACTCGCCGAGCGAGTCGCCCAGCGCCGCGATCTCGGTCTGGACGCCGTCGACGTCGAAGTTCGTCGCCGACGTGTGGCACTTCTTGCAGGTCGCGACGCTCGGCTCCATCGTGTGGTTCAGGCCGTCACCCATGTGACAGGTGACGCACGTGCCGGAGACGCCCTGGTAGTGCCCGGCGGCCACGCTCGTCACGCCGGCGCCCGCGAGGCCCATCAGCATCGCGCTCTGCGGGCCGTGGTGCGGTCCCCAGTGCGAGCTGATGCCCGTGATCGTGCCATTCGTCGCCACGGGCGCGTCGCGCCGCGGCTGGTGGCAGTTCGCGCACAGGTTGCCCTCGCCGCCGTCGAACGTCTTGCCCGTGATGGCGTAGAACGCCACCGGGGCGGTGGTCCGCAGCGCGAAGTCCTGCATCGTGTACGTGTCGTGGATCATGTGGCAGGCCCGGCAGTCCATCGGCGTCGGGTCGGTGTCACCCTGCGTGACCTGGTTGGGCGACTGCCCCGCCGCGATCCGCACCTGGAAGGCATGGCCCGAGTGGCAGCCCGCACAGCTCGGGTTGCCGCCCTCTTCCTCGTACGTGAGGCCCGTCCCGTGCAGCGACATCGACCACTCGGCCTGCTTGCCGGTGATGACGTTGCTGCCGTCGTGACACTCGGCGCACGTCAGTGGCCCGGAGGCCAGCTCGATGCGCGTGATCTTGCGCTCACACGCCGTCAGGCCCATCGCCACCATGGCGATCACCGACAGCGCCAACACTCTCTTCAGCACCATCGCCGCACCCTCCTTTGGCTGGATCTGCTGCTGCCTGTCTTCGCTTCTCAATGTCCGTCGTGCCGGCTCCGCCCCGCGGCCGGAGCGCAGGAATCGCGCCCCGTTCACAGGTCGTAGCCGAGATCGACCCGCACCACGTTCGCCGTGTAGTACCGGTCGAGCAGCACGTAGTCGTCGTAGTTGTACGCGTTGTACTTCACGTTCAGGTGGTACCTCTTCGCCAGCTGGTAGCCACCTTCCACGAACACGATCGACTTCTCGATGTCGAGGTCGCGTCCGATGTCCAGGTACGTGACGCCGCTCGCCAGGTTCAGGCGCTTGATGCGCGTCACCTCGGCACGGGCCGTCACGATGTCGCTCAGCGTGTTGAACGGCGCGAGCCGGTCGTCGTAGGTGTCGATCGCGTGGCTGTAGTCCGCCGACACGGCGCCCCACTTGCGCACGTCCCAGCGCAGGAACGCGCCGGTCACGATCCCGTCGACCGCCACGCCGATGTCCGGCAGCTCGCGGCGGCGCTTCGCGTAGTCGCCGCCGAACGACAGCCACGTGAACGGCTTCAGCTCGAGCCGGCCGCGGATCTTCGAGGACTCGACGTCCTTGAGGAGCGTCAGGTCCTCCTGGTCGTTCTTGACCCGCCCGGCGTAGTCGAAGCGCGCGTTCAGCCAGCGGCCCGGGCGCAGCGTCGCGCCGGCGTGCCAGCTCTGGTAGTAGGTGAGCGTGCGGTCGTCGTCGTTCGTCTCGTAACCGTAGCCCGCGTTCACGCGGCCGAAGCGGTGGAACCACGTCAGGTCGGCGTCGTTCTGGATGCGGTCGGTGCGCAGGTTCAGCGCGTTGTCGTCGACCCGGCTGGCCTCGAACGCGTACTTGAGCTGCCACGCCTCGACCGGCTGGACCACGGCCGTGTACTGGAACATCGACATCTCGTACTCGACGTCTCCCGCCGAGTGCTCGCGCGTTCCGTACGAGGCGCGGAAAAGGTTGTTCCACTTGCCCCAGAACGGCATCGGTGCGTAGAGACGTCCGGCCACCACGTGGCCGCGGCGGTCGCCGTCGTCGTTGACGGCGTCGGAGTAGTCCGACAGCTGCAGCGACAAGCCCCCGCCGATCCCGTCGCGATGCCAGTGCTGGAACACCGCGTGAGCGTAGCCGAGATCGA
>CAZIXL010000500.1:0-3155 GCA_964542885.1 uncultured bacterium | reverse complement strand
GCGTCGAGGCCGCCGCGAAGACCTACTTCGGCAAGCCGCTCGGGGAGCTCAGCCTCTCCCAGTGCGCGCTGCTGTCGGGCATCCCCGCGAACCCGAGCTTCTATTCGCCCCGACGCCAGCCGAAGGCCGCGACGGCGCGACGGCTCAAGGTGCTCAAAAACATGCTGGCCACGAAGGCGATCACCCAGGTCGAGTTCGACAACGCGCGCCAGGAACCGCTGGGGGTCACCCCGATCCGCTACGACAACGACCGGGCGGCCTACTTCGTCGAGATGGTCCGGCTCTACCTCGACGCCAAGTACGGCTCGAACGCCGTGTACGAGGGTGGACTACGCGTCTACACGACGCTCGACATGGACCTGCAGCAGCTCGCCGAGCGGTCGCTCGAGAAGCAACTCGAGAACCTGGAGTCCGAGCTGAAGCTGAAGGTCACGCGCGCCTCGTTCACGGCGGCTCTCGCGTCGGGTGACGGCTCGACGGGGCGCACGCCCTACCTGCAGGGCGCGCTGGTCGCACTGGATCCGCGCAACGGCTACATCCGGGCGCTCGTCGGCGGCCGCGACTGGAGCCAGAGCAACTTCAACCGCGCGACGCAGGCGCTCCGCCAACCTGGTTCCGCGTTCAAGCCGTTCGTGTACACGGCCGCGATGGACAACGGCTTCCGGCCGACCGACATCATCATCGACGAGCCCGTCTCGTTCCCGGGCGGCGACGGCAAACCGTACGAGCCCAGCAACTACGACCGCACGTTCCGCGGCCCCGTGACGCTGCGCTACGCGCTGCAGCAGTCCATCAACATCCCGGCCATCAAGCTGCTCCGCAAGGTCGGCGTCTCGCTGGTGGCCTCGTACGCCCGCCGCATGGGCATCAAGAGCCCGATCGGCCAGAACCTCTCGCTGGCCCTGGGCAGCAGCGAGGTGAACCTGCTCGAGCTGACCTCGGCTTACGCCGTGCTCGCGGATCGCGGGGTGCGCAACGAGCCGATCTACGTGCTGAAAGTCGAGGATCGTTCCGGGACCGTGCTCGAGCGGAACGCGCCGCGACCCTTCGAGGTGCTTTCCGAGGGCACGGCGGCGACGATGACGTCGATGCTCCAGAGCGTCATGGACCATGGCACCGGCTACCCGGCGCGCGCCCGCGGCTTCACGGCGCCCGCCGCCGGCAAGACGGGAACGATGGACGACTACATGGACGCCTGGTTCGTCGGGTACGTACCCAGCGTGGCGTGCGGCGTCTGGGTCGGCTACGACGAGAAGAGAACGATCGGCAACGGCATGACGGGAGCCCACGCGGCGCTTCCGATCTGGACGGACTTCATGATCGGTGCGACGCGCGGCCTGCCACCCGAGAACTTCCCGATGCCGGCCGGAACGGTGACCCGGCTGGTGTGCGCCGAGTCGGGCATGCTCGCGACGGACGCGTGCCCCTCGACGACGACGGAGATGTTCGCCGAGGGTTCCGAGCCCACCGAGTACTGCACGACGCACCCGGGCCGGCCGCTCCAGCCGGGCGGCAGCGTCGCGCCCAACACCGAGGCTCCGCTGCCGGACCTGCGGCGGATGGACCGCCAGGAGCGCAGCAAGGACCGCGAGCGCATCCACACCTGACCCCCGTCCGCGGCAAGGGCCGCGCGGTCAGCCGATGCGCTCGAGGACCAGCGGGTTCGTCGCGGGCGCCGAGGCGTCGATCCGAAAGCACTCCGCCGCGCGCGTGACCGCGGCCGGTTCCGGTGCCGCCAGGTGCAGCTCCGCGATCGCTTCGCCGCGCCGCACGCGGTCGCCGCGCCGCGCCCGCACGACCAGTCCGACGCGCGGGTCGATCGCGTCCTCCTTCGCGCGCCGGCCGCCGCCCAGGGCCACGACCAGCTCGCCGACCGCGAAGCAGTCGCACGCCGCCACGACGCCGTCCGCAGGGCTCGGCACCGGCAGCACGACCGGGGCCGGGTGCAGCGTCTCCGGTGCCTCGAGCGGGCCGACGTCGCCCCCCTGCGCCCGCACGAGCGCCAGGAAGCGCTCCCACGCCGCGCCGGAATCGAGCGTGCGGGTCGCCCGCGCCATGGCCGAAGCGGTGTCCTTCTCGACGCCGGCGAGGCGCAGCATCTCCGCCGCCAGCTCGAGCGTGAGTTCGCGCGTGTCGGCCGGCCCGCCGCCGTGCAGCGTTTCGCAGGCCTCGCGCACCTCGAGCGCGTTGCCCACGGCCCCGCCCAGCGGCCAGCTCATGTCGGTGACCAGCGCCGCCGCGTTCGAGCCCAGCGATCGCGAGGTGGCCACCAGCCGTGTCGCGAGGCTGCGTGCGGCCTCGCGCGTCTTCATGAACGCGCCGCTCCCGCATTTGACGTCGTAGACGAGCGCCTTGGCCCCTTCCGCGATCTTCTTGCTCACGATGCTGGAGACGATGAACGGCTCGAACTCGACCGTCGACGTGACGTCGCGCAACGCGTAGAGCATGCCGTCCGCCGGCGCGAGGTCGGGCCCCTGCCCCACCATGACCACGCCGATGCGGTCGAGTTGCTTCCCGAGCGCCTCCGGATCGAGCGTGGTGCGGAAGCCGGGAATGGACTCGAGCTTGTCGAGAGTGCCGCCGGTGTGCCCCAGGCCGCGCCCCGAGACCATCGGGACGAGCACGTCGCACGCGGCGACCAGCGGCGCCAGCATCAGCGAGATCTTGTCGCCGACGCCGCCCGTCGAGTGCTTGTCGGCGGTGGGCCGGCCGAGGCCGCTCCAGTCGAACGCCCGGCCGGAATGCAGCAGGGCCGCGGTGAGCCCGTCGGTCTCGGACTCGTCGAGCCCGCGCAGGAAGGCGGCCATGAGCCAGGCGCTCATCTGGTAGTCGCGCACCTGGCCGGACCGATAGGCGGAAACGAAATCGCGCACGTCCTGGGGCGCATGCACGCGCCCGTCGCGCTTGGTGCGCAGGAATTCCCTCGGATCGACCACGCCTCAGTACCCCTTGCCCGAATCCGCTTCGCCGCGGACGATCTTGACGCCGGCCGAAGCGCCGAGGCGCGTGGCGCCGGCGGCCACCATCTTCTCGGCGTCGTCGCGCGTGCGCACCCCGCCCGACGCCGTCACGCCCATGGCGGGCCCGACCGTCTCGCGCATGAGCTGCACGTCCGCGACGGGCGCGCCGCCGCCCGCGAAGCCCGGCGAGGTCTT
>CAZIXL010000499.1:1989-3166 GCA_964542885.1 uncultured bacterium | reverse complement strand
CGCGAGATCGCGACGCCGCCGCGGCAGTAGTTGCCCGTCGACGGCCACACCGCGCGCTGCGTCGTGGGGTCGAAGCGGCCCGTGACCAGGCGCGGCGCGAGGCAGGCGTACGCGGCCAGCACCTTGTGCGCGGTGATCATCGGGAAGCGGTCGCCGAAGACCACCACGATCGGCGCGTCGACGCCCGTGAGGCTCTTCGGCAGCACGACGTGCTCGGGGATCGGCGCGCGGCCGCGCCGCGAGGCGTCGTTCCACCAGTGCACCCGGAACAGGTTCAGCGGGTGCGGCGCGTCGGGATCGATGCCGTCCAGCGCGCGCACGACGCTCTCCGGGATGCGCGAGGGGTCGGCCAGCTGGGCGAAGGTCGGCAACGCGATGCGGGCATCGCGGAAGCGGCCGACCGCGCGCTCGTAGGCGCGGCCGTCCGCGAGGGTGGTCTCGAGGGCGCTCGTCCCCATTCGTTCTCCTGTGTTCGGGACGGATGGACGCGGACGATGCTACGGCGTCGGCCCGAATACCGGCAAGCGGGACCTCCGCCGGTCGCGGCCCGGGCCGCGGCGCGAAACGGGCGCGCCGGTCAGCGCCGCCACTCGCCGGTCGCGTCGTCGAGCCGGTAGGCGTCCTGGTGGCGATGGCCCTCGCGGGCCACGAATCGCACGCCTTCGAGCAGCGCCTGGAACTCCTCCTCGCGGCTCACCGGCGAGAAGCTGACGCGCACCCAGCCGGGCTTCAGCCCGCAGTGGCCCTGCAGCAATTCGCGGCGGATCGCGTGCGAGACCGCGTCGTCGATACCCAGCAGGTCGTGCCCGTAGGGCCCCGCGCACATGCAGCCGCCACGCACCTGCAGCCCGAAGAAGTCGTTGAGCAACGCGACCGCCAGGTTGTGGTGCAGGCCCTTGAAGATCAGCGAGACGATCCCGAGCCGTTCGACCGTGGGGTCGCCCAGCACCTCGATCCCCGGCTCGACCCGGAACTCGGCGAGGAAGCGCGACAGGTAGTCGTGCTCGATGCGTCGCGTGCGGGCCTCGCCCACCGACGCCTTGAGATCGAACACGAGCCCCGCCTGGATCGTGCCCACGATCGACGGCGTGCCGCCCGTTTCGCGGTGCGAGGTGTCGCTCAGGTACACGTGCTCGTCGGGCGCCGTGTACAGGACCGTGCCACCGCCCGGCTCGAC
>CAZIXL010000499.1:0-1889 GCA_964542885.1 uncultured bacterium | reverse complement strand
GGTACACGTGCTCGTCGGGCGCCGTGTACAGGACCGTGCCACCGCCCGGCTCGACCGGGACGCGATTCGAGAACAGCCGGCGGTTCGCCACCAGCAAACCCGGGGCGCGCGGGCCGCCGAGGAACTTGTGTACCGACAGGAACACCGCGTCGAGCGCGGCGTCCGGATCGGGACGCCCGTCGGCGCCCGCCGGGTGCAGGTCGATGTCCACGTAGGGGCCGGCGGCGGCGAAGTCGAAGAACGCCCACGCCCCGTGCCGGTGCAGCACGCGCGCGAGCGCGTGCACGTCGTTGCGGATGCCGGTCACGTTCGAAGCCGCGGAGAACGTGCCGATCTTGACCGGGCGGTCGGCGTACCCCGCGAGCAGCGCGTCGAGTTGCTCGGGACACACGCGCCCGTGCGCGTCGAACGGCACGTACACGGTCTCGGCGATCGTCTCGCGCCAGCTGATGTCGTTGCTGTGGTGCTCCATGCGGCTGCGGAACACCACCGGCCGCTCGTGCGCGGGCACGTGCGCCGACAGGTGCCAGCGGTCCTCGAGCTGGCTCGGCAGCCGCATGCCCATCACCTGGATCAGGCGGTTGACGGCGGCCGTCGAGCCCGAGCCCACCGGCAGCACGACGTCGTCGGGGCCCGCGTTCAGGTAGCCGCCGATGCGCCGGAGCGAGCGCTCGTACAGGTGCGTCATGAGCCGCCCCGTCGCGCTCGTCTCCGTGTGCGTGTTCGCCATGTAGGGCAGCACGCCCTCGTTGAGCGCGTCCTCGACCTCGCGGTGGAAGCGGCCCGACGCGGTGTAGTCGAAGTAGACGAGCGGCTTCGCGCCCTCGGGCGTCTGCAGCCGCGCGCCGTGGCCGATCACGCCTTCGCGCAGGCGCGCGAGGAAGGCGGCCTCGGAGGCCGCGTCGACGGTGGCGACGGGTTCGTGCAGCGCGTCGCCTGCGAGCGACACGAGCGGCGCGTGGGTCGTGGTGGCCATGGGCACCTTCCGGGTTGGGGACGAACCCGGGCAGGTTAGCGGATCGCGCGGGGAGCGGGAACGCGCCGCTCCGCCGGGCGCACGAAGGGGCCGGGCCGGAGTGACCCGGCCCGGCCCCGTGGCGGAGCCCCGGCGAACGAAGCTCAGCGCCGGCCGAAGCCGCCGAAGCCCTTCGGGCCCGTGCCGTCGCACACGCCGGTTCCGGTTCCGGGACCGAAGCCGAACATGCCGACGAGTTCGCCCAGCCTGCCGCCGAGCATCTCGCGCCACTGGTTCTGCCACTGGTTCGCGACCGTGTTGCCCGCGGACGCCGGCACGGCGCCGCGCTGGAACTTGTTCCCCGTGCCGTCCATCGGCGGCACGTAGTCGGGATCGAGGCCGTTGGGGATGCCGTCCCCGTCGGCGTCCTGCATCCACGGGCTCGGGCAGGTGCCCGAGCCCGGGTCGGCCGCGCGTGCCTGCGCCGTGGAGGCGGCGAGGACCAGCGCGAACGTGACGGCTCCGAGCAGCGTGAACAGGCGGATCTTCATGACGTCCCTCACTTCTCGTTGCGCGCCCGCGGAGCGGGCGACGATCCAATGCCAGGGTCGCGGGATCGCACTCGCACGAGGCGTGCCGGGAGCGTGCGGCGCGCGCGCGGCGCGCGACGGCGGCGATTCGGGCGCGCGGCGCGGCGCCACGCACGCGCGCGCTCGCAGGAATCTGCGAGCGGCGCGCCGCGCGTTCGAAGATTCCTGCGAGCGCGCGGCGGCGGTCCCGGCGTTCAGGGCGCGGGTGGCCCCTCGTCCGCACCCGCGGTCGCGCCCGACCACTTGCGCAGTTTGTAGCGCAGCCCGCCCTCGGTCACGCCCAGCTCGCGCGCGGCGCCGCTCTGGTTCCCGCCGTGCCGCGCGAGCACGCCGAGCACGAGACT
>CAZIXL010000498.1:0-3167 GCA_964542885.1 uncultured bacterium | reverse complement strand
TCTCGCCCAATATCGGCGCGATCCACCGCTACCTCACCAAGCTCACCACGAGCCGCATCTACCGGCGGTTCGAGCACGACGTGTGGGAGCTGCTGGGCAGGATGCCGCGCGCGTTGCGCGCGCAGCAGGGCGCGAGCCGCATCAAGGAAGGCATGCAGAACATGGTCGCGCCCACGATCCTGTTCGAGGAGCTGGGCCTCAAGTACTTCGGGCCCATCGACGGCCACGACCTGGGCGTGCTCGAGGAGACGCTCTCGGACCTCAAGCGCTTCGACGAGCCCGTCCTGCTGCACGTCGTCACGAAGAAGGGGAAGGGCTACCTGCCCGCCGAGTCCGACCGCACGACGTTCCACGGCGTGGGCGTGTTCGATCCCGAGTCGGGCGTCGCCTCGAAGGGCTCGCGCAAGACCTACTCGCACGTCTTCGGCGAAACGGCCGTCGCGATCGGCGAGCGGCTGCCGAACGTCGTGGCGGTGACCGCCGCGATGACCGACAACACGGGGCTCACCGGCTTCGCGAAGACGTTCCCCGGGCGCTTCTTCGACGTCGGTATGGCCGAGGAGCACGCGGTCACGTTCTCGGCCGGCCTCGCCGCCGAGGGCCTGACGCCGCTCTGCACGATCTACTCGACCTTCCTCCAGCGCGGCTTCGACCAGATCATCCACGACTGCGCGGTGCAGGACCTGAAGGTCGTCCTGTGCCTGGACCGCGCCGGGCTGGTGGGCGACGACGGCGCGCCGCAGCACGGCGTGTTCGACGTGGGCTACCTGCGCATGATCCCCGGCACCGTCGTCATGCAGCCTCGCAACGGCGAGGAGCTGCGCGACATGCTGTGGACCGCCGCGCACTGGCCGGGCACGCGGCCGATCGCCGTGCGCTACCCGCGTTCGCCGATCCCCGAGGACTCGCTCGCCGAGCGCGAGCTGCGCCTGCTCGAGATCGGCACCGCCGAGCAGTTGCGCGCCGGCGGCGACGTGGCGATCTGGGCGCTCGGCACCATGGTGCAGCCGGCGCTGGAGGCGGCCGAGAAGCTGGCCGCCGAGGGCGTCTCGGCGACGGTCGTGAACGCCCGGTTCGCCGCGCCGATCGACGAGCGCATGCTCGAAGGCCTGGCGCGCAGCATCGGCCGCATCGTGACGGTCGAGGAGAACGTGCCCATGGGCGGCTTCGGCAGCGCGGTGAGCGAGGCGCTCGACCGCCTCGGGCTCGCGCACGTGCCGGTGCACCGGCTGGCCCTGCCCACCGACTTCGTGCCGCACGGCAAGCGCGACGAGCTGCTGAAGGCCGCCGGGCTCGACGCCGAGGGCGTGTTCCGCAGCACGCTGGCGTGGATCCGCACCCAGCAGCGCCAGTTCACGTGAGCCCGCGACCTCGCCGCATCGCCATCGTCGGCCACACCGGGCGCGCCGCGG
This sequence comes from uncultured bacterium, assembly GCA_964542885.1. Taxonomy (GTDB): domain Bacteria; phylum Eisenbacteria; class RBG-16-71-46; order RBG-16-71-46; family RBG-16-71-46; genus CAIXRL01. The sequence goes on along the minus strand of CAZIXL010000498.1, from coordinate 1,755 downwards.
TGCGCCGGGAGGCCATGCGCCTGCGCGCGAAGCTCCAGCGCCGCGGCGCCACCGTGAAGCTCGAGCGCGACCTCGCGCTGGCCTGCGGCCTGACCGGCGAGCCGGCCGCGGAGCTGGGGCGCTGGTGCCAGGCCATGGTCTCCCTGGGCGGCGACGGCACGGTGCTCATCGCCGGCCGCTCGCTCGCCGGGCACAAGGGCGTGCTGCTGCCGATCAACATGGGCGGGCTCGGCTTCCTGGCCTCGGCCGAGGAGGACGGGCTCGACGCCGCCGTCGACGCGGCGTTCTCGGGCCGCTGGCCGGTCGCCACGCGCACCGGCGTCGTGAGCCGCATCCGCCGCGCCCGCGGCGGGCGCGCGCGCGTGCACGGGTTCGCGCTCAACGACGCGGTCGTGCGCGCCGCCGTCAGCTACGCGGCGATCCACCTGCGCGTCACGGCGCTCGGGCACGACCTCGGCCACCTCGTGGCCGACGGGCTCATCGCCGCCAGCGCGTCGGGCTCGACCGCGTACGCGCTCTCGGCCGGCGGGCCCATCGTGGCGCCCGACCTGCACGCGCTCGTCGTGACGCCCGCGTGCGCGCACTCGCTCGCCAGCCGCTCGCTGGTCCTGGCGCCGGGCTCGGTGCTCACCGCGAGCGTGATCAGCAAGCACCCCGCGCTGCTCGTGCTCGACGGGCAGGAGGCGCTCGAGCTGGGCCACGGCGACGAGGTCGAGATGCAGCTCGCGCCGACGGTCGTGCACGTCTACGAGAATCCCGACCGCCCCTTCCTGCGCGCGCTGCAGGCCAAGCTCGGCTGGCAGGGGAGCGAGAAGCGCAGCCTGTAGTCCCTCATTCCGGAAACGCCCCCGGGGAACCCGCTCCATGCTCGAACGCCTGACCATCCGTGACGTCGCGCTCGTCGAGCGCGCGGTGATCGAGTTCGGCGCCGGGCTGCACGCGGTGACGGGGGAGACCGGCGCGGGCAAGTCGCTGTTCGTCGAATCGCTCGCGCTGGTCGTGGGCGGGCGCGCCGACGCCGACATCGTGCGCGAGGGCGCGAAGGCCGCCGCCGTCGAGGCCGAGTTCCGCCTTTCGGGCGAGGCCGCGCGCCGCGCGAACGCGCTGCTCGAGGAATGGGGGATCGCGTTCGACGGCGAGGCGCTGCTCGTGCGGCGCGAGGTCTCGACCGAGGGCCGCAGCCGCGCCGCGGTCAACGACACCAGCGTGACGATCGCCTCGCTCAAGAGGCTCGGCGAGGTGCTCGTCGACCTGCACGGCCAGCACGAGCACCAGAGCCTGCTGCGCGAGGGCGCGGCGCTCGCGACGCTCGACCGCCTCGCGGGCCTCGAGGCGAAACGCGCCGGGTGGGCCGACGCGCTCGCGGCGTTCCGCGAGGCCGAAGACGAACGTACGCGGCTCGCGGCGTCGCTGGCGACGTTCGCCGAGCGGCGCGACTACCTCGACGCGGCCGCGCGCGAGATCGACGAGGCGAACCTGCGGGAGGGCGAGGACGAGGAGCTGCGCGTCGAGGCCGCGCGGCTCGCGCACGCCGACCGCCTGCGCGAGCTGGCGGCGGCCGCGCTCGACCGGCTCTCGGACGGGGAAGGGGCCGCGACCGCGTCGCTCGCGTCGGCGCGCCACGCGCTCGAGCAGGCGGCGGCGCTCGATTCCAGCCTCGAGGCGACGCTGGCGCCGGTGCAGGAGGCGGCGATCGCCGCCGAGGAGGCGGCGCGCGCCCTGTCGGCCTACGCCGACCGGCTCGAGGCCGACCCG
>CAZIXL010000497.1:0-3173 GCA_964542885.1 uncultured bacterium | reverse complement strand
CGTTCGCGAACATCCGGCTCAAGAACCTGCTCGTGCCGGGCAGCGAGGGCAACGTGACGGTGCACTTCCCGACCGGCGAGCAGATGCCGATCTACGACGCGAGCGAGCGCTACCAGAAGGCCGGGACGCCGCTCGTCGTGCTGGCGGGCAAGGAGTACGGCACGGGCAGCTCGCGCGACTGGGCGGCCAAGGGCACGCTGCTTCTGGGCGTGAAGGCTGTGCTGGCGGAGAGCTTCGAACGCATCCACCGCTCGAACCTGGTCGGCATGGGCGTGCTGCCGCTCGTCTACGAGGAGGGCCAGAGCGCAGAGGGCCTGGGCCTCACCGGACGCGAGACGTTCGACGTTCAGGGCCTGGCCGGCGGGCTGAAGCCGCGGCAGAAGGTCACGGTCCGCGCGCGGCGCGAGGACGGCTCGGTGCTCGAGTTCCGGGCGATCGCCCGCCTCGACACGCCGGTCGACGTGGACTACTACCGCAACGGTGGCATCCTGCAGACGGTGCTGCGCAACCTGGCGAAGAGCTGAGGCAGGCGGGCCGGCGCCGCAGGGTGCCGGCCCCTCCACACCCGCGGGCCGCGCCTCGGGCGATCATCGTCCCGCGCGGCCCGCCCGGCTTTGGAACGCGAACGGGCGCACGCGCCCGAAAGGAAACCGCCGGTGCGAATCCTCGTGCTGCTGCTCGCGCTGCTCACGTCCGGCCCCGCCTCCGCGGGTGCCGATGTGCAGGTGCGGACCGTCACGGTGGACACGCCCGACGGCCCGCGATCGGCGATCGTCGCTTCGCCGCCGGGCGCGGTGCGGCCGGGCCGGCCGCTCGTGCTGCTCTTTCACGGGCACATGGGGAGCGCCAGGAACACGCTGGGTGAGGGCCTCGCGAAGGCGTCGCCGCTCGCGGCCTGGTTGCCGATCGTCGAGCGCGAGGGCGTCGTCGTGGCGGCGCTCGACGGTGCGCGCGGCGGTGACGGCCAGCAGGGCTGGAACGACGGGCGCCCCGGCGGCGTCGGCAACCCGAAGACGGACGACGTGGCCTATGCGCGCGCGGTGATCGAAACGGTCGGCCGCGACCAGCGCACGGATCCCGCGCGCACGTTCGCGATGGGCATGTCGAACGGCGGCGTGTTCGCGTTCCGTCTCGCGCGCGAGCTGGACCCGCCGCTCGCCGCGATCGCGGCCTGTTGCGCCTCCATGCCCGGCGAGGCGCCGCCCGCGCCGCCACGGGCGAAGGTGTCGGTGCTCATGATCGAGGGCACCGAGGACCTGCTGATGCCGTACGCCGGCGGCCAGGTGGGCAATCGCCGCAAGCCGCGCGGCGCGGTGCTGGGCACCGACGTGTCGCTGGCCTACTGGCGCGCCGCGGACGGGCTGGCCGAAGCGCCCGTCGAGCGCGAGGCGGTCCCGCACCGCCGGGCGGCCGACGCCACGCGCGTGACGCGCGCGACGTGGGGCGTGGACGGCGGCCCGCAGGTCCGGCTGCTGCGCGTGGTGGGCGGCGGTCATTGCGAGCCGAGCCTGGCGCATGCCTACGGCCGGCTCTACACGACCGTCTGCGGCCGCCAGAATCGCGATGTGGAGAGCGCCGAGGAAGCCTGGCGCTTCTTCCGCGGCAAGCACGCGGCCGTGCGCGTCATCGATGTGCCGGAGCCCGGGCGCGAGCACTGAGCCCCCGTCGCGAGGCGCACGCGACCACGCGACGCCGGACACCATGCGGGCCGGGGAGTCGCCTCCCCGGCCCGTCTCACGTTCGCGCGCGCCCGCGTCAGCGTCCGCAGACGCCTTCGCGGCTCGCGGGGAAGCTCGGCGCCGGCGTCCTGTGCTCCTGGCCCGGATCCCACGGCTGCTCGATCTGCAGGTCGCCCTCCTGCGGCTTCGTCGGCAGCACGGCTCCGTCGGGGCCGAGCAGCGTCATCTCGACCCGGCGGTTGCGCGCGTGCGCGAGGCGCGTGCGCTCCGTGGTGAGCAGGCCTTCCTTCCCGCGCCCTTCCGTGTCGAGGCGCGAGTCGGCGATGCCGAGCCGCCCGAACTCCTGGACGACGGAGCACAGCCGGCAGCGCGACAGCCCGAGGTTGTAGGCACTGGTGCCGCGCACGTCGGTGTGGCCCTCGAGACGCAATCGGGTGTCGGGGTACTTCCGCATGATCTCGGCGACCTTCGCGATCACGGCCCGCGACTCGGCGCTCAGGTCGCAGCGGTCGAATGCGAAGTGCACGTTCCGCGGTACCTCGACCGACGCGTCGGGCAGCAGGGGTTGTGCCGGCGCCTCGGGCACAGGCGGTGGCGCCGGCTGTGCCAGCCTGCACTCCGCCAGCTTCCGCTGCGCCTCATCCGCGAGGCGCCGGGCTTCATCGAGGTGGGGCTCGGTCGAGCAATCCCCCTGGTCGAGCGCCTCGTTCCCCGCGCGCGCCAGTTCGACTTCGAGCTTCGCCAGCTCCTCCTTCGCGCAGTCGAAGCCGGGGTCGCGCTTCATCCGCTCGAGCTGGTCCCACATCTCCGGACGCACCTGCTCCGAGCCGGCCGGCGGCCGGGCCGCGGGCACGGTCTCGTTCGTCACCGCCGGCGCGCCCGAGGCGAGCACGGCGACCGCCGCGATGCCGCGCTGGAACGCCTCGGCCGGGAACGGCGTCTCGTCGTTGTCCGTGTACTCGGTCTCGGCCGCATCGAGCCACGCGCGCGCGATGGTGGCGCGCCACGGATCGCGCTCGGCCGGCAGGCCGTCGAGGCGCGAGCGCCAGGCGCCGATGCGTGCGAGGTCGGTCGCGATGACCTCGTCGGTCACCTGCTGGCCGAGCGGCGCGAGCGGCGTGGCGTCGGCCGGCACGGTGAGCGGCGCGGCGCGCGGCACGAGCGGCTCGTCGTCCGCCGCCGGCGCGTCCGCGCGGCGGCCGAACAGGCTCTGCCCGAACTTGAGGCCGACGCGCACGTAGCCGCCGCGATCGGTGCACTCGGCGCCGCCCAGGTCGTCGTCGCGGAAGCCGAACACGTTGTAGCCCACGGCGAGCCGCAGGTCGCGCGCGAGTGTGACCCCGGCTTCGGCGCCGAGCCCCGTGCGGGCCGCCGCGAAGTGGTCGCTGAAGAGGCCGCGCGCCGCGAGGCCGAGGTCGAAGCGCTTCGTGACGTCCACGATCGCCCGGCCCGAGACGAGCTGCGCGTCGGTCACGACCCGCACGCCGCCCTGGT
>CAZIXL010000496.1:0-3178 GCA_964542885.1 uncultured bacterium | reverse complement strand
CGGCGCGACGAACGCCGCGGGCACCGCGAGCAGCGCGACGAGCGGCACGAGCCACGCGAGCCGCTTCAGCGCCGCGAGCGGCAGGACCCCCGCGCCGGCGAAGCCGGCGAGCGCCGCCGCGACGGCCAGTGCCCAGGCGGCCCACGAGAGCGGCGGGACGGCCCGGCCGTCGAGGCCGGCCGGCAGCACCGCGGCGAGGACGGCGAGCGCGAACCCCCCGACGAGGGCGGCCCCCGCGTGCTCAGCGGTGCGGCGCATGTCCCGCGTGCGGAAGCTGGCGGGCCGCCAGCCAGGCCACGAACCCCGTGGCGAGCGTCCCGGCGACGGCGGCCACGAACGGCGCCCACGCACCGAGCGCGGCCAGCACGGCGGGCGGCGCCGCCTCGCGGGCGCGGCCCGCGAAGCCGAGGTCGATCGCCGCGCGTTCGAGTCCGTCGGGCAGCGCCGACGCGAAGGGCGGGAGCACCGCCGCCACGACGAGCGCCAGCCCCAGCACGCCGCCCGCGAACGCGAGCGGGCGCCCGGCCGGGCCGGAGGCGGCCCCGCGCACGAGGTCGGGGCGCCAGCGCACGAGCGTGACGAGGATGGCGCCGGTGAGCGCGGCCTCGAGCACGCCGATGGCGGCGTGCGAGACGAGCAGCACGGGCAGGATGCCGCGCAGCGGGTAGAGCCCCGAGAGCGCGAGCCATGTCGCCGTGAGCGTGGCGCCGCACAGCGTGCCCGCGAAGGCCCCCACGGCGGCGCCCGCGACGTGGCCGCGCGGGCCGCGTACGGCACCCGCGACGAGCGCGGCGACGGCGTAGCCGGGCAGCGCCCCCGCGACCCCCATGTCGAGCAGGTTCGCGCCCCAGGCGGTGAAGCCGCCGTCCTGCAGCAGCAGCGCCTGCAGCGCGAGCACGACCGCCATCACCAGCACCGCGCGCCACGGGCCGACGAGCATCGCGAGCAGGACCGCGCCCACCAGGTGGCCGCTCGTGCCCGGGGCGACCGGCACGTTGATCATCTGGGCCGCGAACACGAACGCGGCGAGCGAGCCGAGCAGCGCGGCGGGGGCGGGGGCGCGATCGCGCCGGTCGGCGCGCAGTGCCACGGCGACCCCGGCAGCGGCGGCGGCCCACGTGCCGGCGGCGACCGGCGGGCTCAGGAATCCATCGGGAATGTGCACGGGCTCCTCGTCGGGCGGGAGGTCGTCGCGATTCCGGCGCGGCATCATAGCAGCACCGCTGCGCGCTCACCCGGCGGAGAGCGGCACGCGGCCGCTCCCACCGTTGGGCGCGACGCGCGGTGCTAGCCTTCGTGCGTCGCCGGGCCGCGCCGGTCCTTCGGCCGCGCCGGTGATCGCTTCACGGAATGCCGAGGAGGACCCACGTGCGGTGGACCGCGAGTGCGTGCCTGTTCGTCGCCGCCGCAGCCCTGTCCGGCTGCGTGCCCATCCCGAGCCTCTACGGAGTCGTCGACGGCCCGGGAACGCCCTGCCCGGAGGTGGTCGGCCAGTGGCGCGATCCCGCCGACTCGACCAACACGATCCGCTTCGTGCGCGACAGCACGGGCGCGTGCACGTTCACGCTGCCGCGCAGCGAGGTGCCCGACGTGCGCTTCGCCATCCGCTTCGAGCGCCTCGGCGGCCGCACGTTCGGCGACCTGGTGGTGAACCTCGCGACGCTCACGGGTGGCGACGACCTGAGCCCGTTCGTCCTGCCGGCGCACCTGTTCGCGCGCATGGAGGTGAAGGGCGACACGCTGCGCATGGGACTGCTCGACGACGAATGGGTGGAGCGCGAGGTCCGCGCGCACCGCGTGCGCGCGCGGCTCGAGAAGCCCGACGGCGACCGCGTGCTCGCCGAGGGGCCGGAGGGATTGCGCCGGCTGCTCGCGCACGCCGCGCCCGACGACGACGCGTTCATCGTGCTGGAGTTCGTGCGCGAGCGCTGAGGCGAGCCGTCAGCCTTCCTTCACCCAGACCGTCTTGCGGTTCACGAACTCGCGGATCCCGTCGCCGGCCAGTTCACGGCCGTGGCCCGAGCGCTTGATGCCGCCGAAGGGCAGGCGCGGGTCCGACTTGACGATCCCGTTCACGAACACCGCCCCGGCCTCGAGGCGCAGCGCGAACGCCTCGGCGCGCGCGGCGTCGCGCGACCAGACGCTGGCGCCGAGGCCGAAGCGCGAGCGGTTCGCCAGCTCGAGCGCGTGCGCCTCGTCGCGGGCGCGGGTGACGGGTGCGAGCGGGCCGAACGTCTCCTCGTCGAACGCCGGACATCCGGGCGCGACGTCGGCGAGGACGGTCGGCGGGTAGAACGCGCCCGGCCCGGCGGGACGTTCGCCGCCCAGCAGGACGCGAGCGCCCGCGGCCCGCGAGCGGCCCACCTGGTCGTGCAGCTCGGCGGTGAGGTCGGCTCGCGCGAGCGGGCCCACCTGCGTCGCGCGCTCGAGCGGGTCGCCCACGACCATGTCGCGCATGGCCGCGACGAGCGCGTCGGTGAACGGCGCGACGAGCGGCTCGGCCACGATGAAGCGCTTGGCCGCGATGCAGCTCTGCCCGTTGTTCTGGACGCGCGCGAGCGCCGCCTGCCGGGCGACCGCTTCGACGTCGGCGTCGGCGAGCACGACGAACGGGTCCGAGCCGCCCAGCTCGAGCACGACCTTCTTGAGTGCGGCGCCGGCGCGCCGGCCGACGGCGACGCCCGCGGGCTCGCCGCCCGTCAGCGTGACCGCGGCGACCGCCGGATGGTCGACCAGCGCGTCCACCTGGGAGGAGGTGGCCAACAGCGTCGTGAAGACGCCCTCGGGGGCGCCGGCGTCGCGCCAGAGCCGCTCGATCGCCAGCGCGACGCCGGGCACGTTGGACGCGTGCTTGAGCGCGACGGCGTTCCCGGCCAGCAGCGCCGGGGCCGCGGCGCGGAACACCTGCCACCAGGGGAAGTTCCACGGCATCACCGCGAGCAGCACGCCGAGCGGCTCGCAGCGCACGTACGACCGCGTCGCGTCCGTCGCGGCCGGGGAGTCGGCGAGCAGCGCCTCGCCGTGCTCGGCGTACCACTCGCAGACCCACGCGCACTTCTCGACCTCGGCTTCCGCCTGCGCGATCGGCTTGCCCATCTCGAGCACCGCGGTGCGCGCGAGCGCGGCGGTCGCCGCGCGCAGGGCGGCCGCGGCGGCGCGCAGCACGCTCGCACGTGCC
>CAZIXL010000495.1:0-3180 GCA_964542885.1 uncultured bacterium | reverse complement strand
GCCGCGCCCAGCGCGAGCTGCGCCAGCGCGAGCCCCGAGGCGAGCGCGCCCGCGGCCAGCCAGCGGCTGAGCACGTACGCCGCGCGCGTGACGGGCCGCGCGAACGTCAGCGTGAGCACGCCGCTCGCGATCTCCTGGCCGATCGCGCCCGCGGCGAGGATGAGCCCGAACATCAGTCCCTGGCCCTCGACCGGCACCAGCGAGCGCGTGACCGCCACCATGCCGAGCGAGGTCACCATGAGGAACCCCAGCATGAGCACGCGGATCGGGCTCGTGAGGCGCTGGCGCATCGTGGCCAGCAGGATCGTCGCGTTCACGGCTTCACCTCCGGGGCCGGGGCCGTGCCCGTGAACAGCCGCTCGAGGCGGCCTTCCTCGGGCGCGGCCTCGACCACGGGCTGGCCGTCGGCGAGCAGCACCGCGAGCAGGCGCGTGGCGCCCGCGTCGTCGTCGACCACGAAGCGCGCCTCGGGCGCGGCCCAGTCCTTCCACTGCGCGCCGGCTTCCAGCGCCAGCGAGGCGAGCCGCGTGGCCTCGGGCGGCACGGCGTTGGCCGCCATGCGCACGCGCAGCACGCGAGCGTGCGCGGCGCCGGCGCGCACGGTGTCCATCGCCTCGAGCCGGCCCGACTTCACGAACACGACGCGCGTGCACACGCGCTCGACCTCGGACAGCTGGTGCGAGTTGACGAGGATCGTGACGCCGGTGCGCGCGAGGTCCGAGAGCAGCCGCCGGAACAGCACGATGCCCGCCGGGTCGACGCCCGAGATGGGCTCGTCGAGGTAGAGCAGCTGCGGCGCGCCGAGCAGCGCCTGCGCGAGTCCCAGCCGCTGCAGCATGCCGCGCGAGTAGCGGCCGATGCGCTGCAGGCCCGCCGCGCGGTCGAGCCCGACGCGCTCGAGCACCGCCGCGCAGTCGGCCGTGCGCGACCCGGGCGGCAGCTTGGCGAGCGCGTGGTGGTAGCGCAGGAACTCGAGCCCGGTCATCCAGCGGTCGAGCACGAGCCGCTCGGGCAGGTAGCCCGTCACGGCGCGCACCTCGAGGTCGTCGGGCGCGTGGCCGTCGACGTCGATGCGGCCCGAGTCGGGCCGCAGGTAGCCGAGCAGGCAGCCGAGCAGCGTGGTCTTGCCGGCGCCGTTCGGGCCGATGATCCCGAGTGTCTCGCCGCGCTCGACGGTGAACGACACGCCGTCCAGCGCGCGCACTGCGACGCCCGCGCCGAACGGCCCGCGCCGGTAGGTCTTGCTCAGGTTCTCGACCGTGATGAACGGCATGGGGCGCTTTCTACCATTGGAAGGGGGCGGGGTCACGCGGGGGAGGCGTGGGCGGAAGGTGGCGCCGAAGGCGTGGGCCGACTACGGGGCCTGCTGCGGGCGGGTTGCGGCGCCGGCCGCGCCGGTGACGGGTGCGGCGGCCCGGCCCCCGGCGCCTCGGGTGCGCGGCCGCCCGGATCGTGCCCCGTGCGGCTCGCGAGGGGTGGCGGCGCCGCCGCCCCCGGCACCGGCAGCGCCTGCCGCCCGCCGGGGCCCGCGCTGCCGCATCGGGCCGCCGCCCGGGGCCCGCCGCGCCCGCAAATGCCCGCGCCTGCGCGCGGCCGCGGGCTGACACGACTCTTGCAGGGCGCAGCGCGCAGGAGGGTCTCCATCATGAAGTCCACGAGCCTGATCGTCGTCGGCACGCCCTACTCCGGAGCCGCGCTCCTGGGGCACATGCTTGCCGCGCATCCGCACGCGTTCTTCGCGGGCGAGCTGTGGCGCCACTGGGACGCGAGCGCCGAACCCGCCGAGCGCGACTGCCGCGGCTGCGGGCCCGCGTGCGACGTGTGGGGCCACGCCGCGGTGGAACGCGCCGCCGCGAACGGCCCCGCCGCGCTGTCGGCGGCGCTGGCCGCCGCCACGCACCGCCACGTCGTGGTCGAAGGCCCGGCGTCGTCGGCGTGGCTCGAGGTGCGCGTCGCCGACGGCGTGCCCGAGAACGAAGACGCGCGCATCGTGCTGTGCACCTGCGACCCCGTGCTCTACGCGCGCAAGCGTGCCGGCGTCACGCCGGCGCTGGCGCTCGAACGCGCCGCCGAGTGGCGCGACGAGCACGCCGCGCTCGCGCGCGCGGCGCTCTCGTCGGGCCGCCCCGTGCTGGTCGTCCACTACGAGAACCTCGTGGCCTCGCCGCAGGACACGTACGCGCGCGTGCTGGCGTTCGCGGGCCTCAAGCCCCAGGCCGTGCCGCCGCGCTGGTGGGAGGCGCCGACGCACGCGCTCGGCGCGCGCTCCGAGAAGTGGGGTATCGCCGTGACCAGCGCGCCTCCGCGCCCCGCGCCCGCCGATCCGCGCCTCGCGCGCGTGGACGCGCTCGCATCGCTCGACACCGAACCGGCCGAAGCGCTCGGTGTGGACGCGGTCCGTGCCGTGATCGCCACGATCCGCCCGAGCGGCCTGTACGAGACGTTCGGCTACGAGCCCGCCCTGCCGCGCTTCCGGGCGCCGCAGGGCGACGCGGAACGCGAAGCAACGATCGCGTGGGTGCGCGAGGAGTTGCGCACGACGCGCGAGTCCGTGCTCGGCGACCGCGCACGCGACGCCATCGTCACGCTGCGCATGCTCGCCGATCACTTCGGCCCCGCGTTCGACGACCTGGGACTGGAGGTCGGTTACGAGCAGCTCGCGATCGTGCTCGTGGACCTGCTGAACGGCCAGCACCGCTACGCCGAGGCGCTGCCGCACGCGCTCGAGCTGGTCGAGGCGCGGCCGCAGTGCGTGGAGGGCCGGCGGCTGCTCGAGGTCGCCCGCGCCGGCGCGGGTGCCGCGCCGGAAACCACCGCGGAGTCCCGCGAAGACGCGGTGCCACGGAAGCGCACGAGACGCCCGCGCAAGCCGGAGCTGGCGACCACGGTGTAGCAAGCGCGAGCCCACGGAAGGGCCGGCGCGAAGGACCGAGCGGCCGGGGCAAGACGCCCCGGCCGTTCGTGCGTTTCCCGGGAGGGAGCGTCGCGCGCGAAGGCCGCTCCTACCGGATGACCGCCACCCTCGCCGCGCGGGTCTGGCGGCCGGTCGCGTCGGTGATGCGCAGGAAGTAGATCCCGGGCCGGCGCGCGCCGTTGCCGCCCAGGTCGAGCGTGAACGCGTCCTCGCCCGTGCCGTTGGCGGCCAGCCGCTCGCGCAGCACCTGCCGGCCCTGCAGGTCG
>CAZIXL010000494.1:0-3187 GCA_964542885.1 uncultured bacterium | reverse complement strand
CATGAGGTGCGCGGGGTTGTACGGAAACCGGTTGAGCAGCAGCACCGCGTGCGCGTTGCGCGCCAGCACGTGGTCGCGCGCGTCGGCGCGGCCGCGCGCCACGCGGCAGAACAGGCACCCCTCGGGCTCGCCCGCCCTGCGGATGTACGCCATGCGCCAGGGCGACCACAGCCGCTCGAGCGCGGCCTTCGATCGCGCCGGCGGGCGCGCGGTGCGCTTCGCGGCCATCAGCGCCCCTCCTGCATCGCGCGCCAGGCGGCCTCGGCTTCGGCCAGCTGGTCGACGGTGTTGATGCCCAGCAGCTCGCGGTGGTCGGGCGCGCAGACGACCGCGGCCTTCTCGCCGCGCGCGCGCAGCAGCGCCACCGTGTCGGTCAGGTAGTACTCGCCCTGCGCGTTCTCGGCCGTGAGCCCGCCGAGCACGCTCACGAGCGAGTCGTAGCGGAACGCGTAGATGCCCGAGTTGACCTCGTCCAGCGCGCGCTCGGCCGGGCTCGCGTCCTTCTGCTCGACGATCCGCTCGATGCCCGCGCCGTCGGCCGTGCGGACGATGCGCCCGTAGCCCTGCGGGTCGGGCAACCGCATGCTGAGCACGGTGACCGACGCACCCGAGGCCGCGTGCGTCTCGAGCAGCGCGTGCAGCGTCGGCGCGGTCAGGAGCGGCGTGTCGCCGCACACGACCAGCAGCGTGCCGTGGAAGCCGTCGAGCGAGGGTTTCGCCATCATGCACGCGTGTCCCGTACCCCGCTGCTCGGCCTGGATCGCCCACTCGAGGTCGTTGCGCTCCGCGAACGCCGCCTGCACGCGCTCGCGCTGGTGGCCGATCACGACCACGCGGCGCGCCACGCCGAGGTCGTCGAGCGTCGCCAGCACGTGCCAGAGGAGCGGCCTGCCCGCCATGGGGTGCAGCACCTTGGCGAGGTCGCTGTGCATGCGCTTGCCCATGCCGGCGGCCAGCACGAGCGCTGCGGTGTCGGGGTGCGAAAAGCGGCTCATCGTCGGCTCCCGGGGGTCCATTCGAAATTGTCGATCAGCCGTGCCGGGCCGACGCGCGCCGCGACGGCCACCAGCACGCGGCCGCGCACCGTCCGCACGGCTTCGAGCGTCGCCGCATCCACCACGGCCACGTAGTCCTCGCGCACCCGCGGGTAGCCCGCCCATTCGCGGCGGATCGCCGCCACGAGTCTCGCGGCCGAGCGTTCGCCCCGCGCGAGCAGCGCGCGCGCCGACGCCAGGCCCTGCGAGAGCGCCACGGCGTGCTGGCGCTCGCGCGCCGACAGGTAGGCGTTGCGCGACGAGAGCGCCAGGCCGTCGTCCTCGCGCACGGTCGGCGCGCGGCGCACCTCGACCGGCAGCAGCAGGTCGGCGCACATGCGTTCGAGCACGATCGCCTGCTGCGCGTCCTTCTGGCCCAGCCACAGCACGTCGGGCTGCACGGCGTTCAGCAGGCGCGCGACCACGGTCGTCACGCCCTCGAAGTGCCCCGGGCGCGACGCGCCTTCGAGCACCTCCGTGAGGCCGCTCACGCGCACGCGCGTGCGGTCGCCGGGCGGGTACACGTCCTCGACGCGCGGCTCCCACAGCAGGTCCACGCCCGCGCGCGCGAACGCGGCGCGGTCGCGGCGCACGGGCCGCGGGTAGCCCCGGTAGTCCTCGCGCGGCCCGAACTGGGTCGGGTTCACGAAGATGCTCGCCACCACCCGGTCGGCCGAGCGGCGCGCGAGCGCCACGAGCGAGAGGTGCCCCGCGTGGATCGCGCCCATGGTGGGCACGAACGCCACGCGCAGCCCGCGCCGCCGCCAAGCGGCGAGCGCGCGGCGGAGGTCGGCGACCGCGACGACGCGACGCGGGCTCGTCGCCGCGCTCAATAGGACTCCGAGTCGCCCGGGTAGCGGCGCGCTTTCACGTCGGCCACGTAGCGCGAGAACGCGTCCCGGATCGCGTCGCCCACCTCGGCGTAGCGGCGCACGAACTTGGCCTGCCGCCCGAAGTACAGGCCCAGCATGTCGTGCGAGACCAGCACCTGGCCGTCGCAGCCCACGCCCGCGCCGATGCCGATCGTGGGCACGTGCAGTTCGCGCGAGACCAGCGCGCCCAGCTTGGCCGGAATGCCCTCGAGCACGATCGCGAACACGCCGCTCTCCTCGAGCAGCCGCGCCTCCCGCACCAGGCGTTCCTGGTCGGCTTCGCCGCGCGCCTGCACCTTGTGGCCGCCGAACGCCAGCACCGACTGCGGCGTGAGGCCCAGGTGGCCCATGACCGGGATGCCGGCCTCGACGATGCGCCGCACCGATTCCACGACGCGCTCGCCGCCCTCGAGCTTGATCGCGTCGGCGCCCGCCTCCTGCACGAACCGCCCCGCGTTGATCACGGCCTGCTCGACGCTCGCCTGGTAGCTCATGAACGGCATGTCGCCCACGACCAGCGCCGACGGCTTCGCGCGCGTCACCGCCTTCGTGTGGTGGAGCATGTCCTCCATCGTCACCGGCAGCGTCGTCTCGTGGCCCAGCACCACCGTGCCCAGCGAGTCGCCCACGAGCAGGATCTCGACGCCCGCCTCGTCGGCCAGCCGCGCGGTCGGGTAGTCGTAGGCCGTCACCACGGTCACGACCTCGCCGCGGCGCTTCATGTCGACGATCGCCGGGGCCAGGATCTTGTTCCGGCGCTTGGCGCCCGTCACCGGATCTCCACTCATGACGCCCGTCCCTTCTCGATCGGCCGGTAGTAGAGCGTGCCCTGCCCGTGCGACAGGATCCGCTTCACGAGGTCCTCGTAGTCGTCCGGGTGCTTCACGAAGTCGATGGCGTTCGTGTCCACGACCAGGAGCGGCGTGTCGGTGTAGTGGAAGAAGTAGTGGTTGTACGCGTCGTTCAGCTGCGCGATGTAGTCGCGCTCCATCTCGCGCTCGAACGGCCGGTCGCGCTTCTTGATGCGCTCCATGAGCGTGTCGGTCGTGGCCTGCAGGTACACGACCACGTCGGGCCGGACCACGTCCAGCTCGAGCCAGCCCACGAGGCGCTCGTACAGCTGCATCTCGCGCCCGGCCAGGTTCAGGCTCGCGAAGATGCGGTCCTTCTGGAACAGGTAGTCCGCGACCAGCTTGTCGTTGAACAGGTTCGTCTGCTTGAGGTCGCGCTGCTGCTGGTAGCGGCTGAACAGGAAGTGCATCTGCGTCTGGAACGCGTAGC
>CAZIXL010000493.1:0-3194 GCA_964542885.1 uncultured bacterium | reverse complement strand
GACCTCACGAACCTCGTGCTCTTCGAGTTCGGCCAGCCGGTGCACGCGTTCGACCTCGACCGGCTCGCCGGGCCGGCGATCGCCGTGCGCCGCGCGAAGGCGGGAGAGAAGCTCGTCACGCTCGACGGCCGCCAGCGCGAACTGGACCCCGAGGTGCTCGTCATCGCGGACCGCTCGGGCCCGGTCGCCCTCGCCGGCATCATGGGCGGCGCCGACACCGAGGTGACCGACCGAACGACCCGCCTGCTGCTCGAGTGCGCGTGGTTCGAGCCGCGCCGCGTGCGCCGCGGCTCGCGCGCGCTGGGCCTGTCGACCGAGGCGAGCAAGCGCTACGAGCGCGGCGTCGACCCCGGCATCGGGCCCGCGGCGGCGGCCCGCTTCCTGTCGCTCGTGCTGCAGTTGTGCCCGGGCGCCCGGCTCGCCCAGGCGCGCCACCGCTGGAGCACGCCGGTCACGCGCGAGCTGCACGTGCGCGCCGCGCGCTGCTCGCGGCTCATCGGCCTGCCGTTCACCGACGAGCGCTGCCGCGAGCTGCTGACCTCGCTCGAGTTCGGCGTGCGGCGCGGCGCCGACGCACTCATCGTGACGGTGCCGACCTGGCGTCCCGACGTGACGCTGGAAGACGACCTGGTCGAGGAAGTCGCGCGCTCGAACGGCTACGACCGCATTCCCGAGCGCCCGCCGGGCTCGGCGTCGTGCCACGCGACCCGCTCGGTCCGCGAACGTGCCGTGCGGCGCGCGCGCGAGGCGATGCTCGCGCTGGGCTTCGACGAGGCGTGGTCGGGCACGCTGGTCTCCGAGGCCGAGGCCGTCGCCACGCGCGAGCTGCTCGACCCCGCGGCGAACCTGGTGAAGCTCGCCAACCCCATGAGCCGCGAGAGCGAGGTGCTGCGGCCGAACCTGCTGCCCGGGCTGCTGCGCGCGGTCGCGCACAACCTGCGCCAGGGCGTGCCCGCCGTACGGCTCTTCGAGGTCGGGGCCGGCTTCCTGGACCGCGGCGGCCCGCTGCCCGAGGAGCGGTTGCAGCTGGTGGCCGTCGCCACGGGCCCGCGCTGGAAGCACGCGCACGACCCGAAGCCTTCGGCGCCCGCCGGCGCGTACGACCCGACCGGGGCGGTGGATTTCGCAGACGCGAAGGGCCTGTGGCAGGCCTGGCTCGGCGAGATGCGCGTTGACTCACCCCAGTGGCGAGCCTATTCTGCGGGCGGCTGGAAACCCGGTGCCAGTGCGGAAGTTGCGGTCGGGGCTTCACGCATTGCTTGGGCCGGAACGCTGGGCCAGGCGTTGCTCCGCGCGTGGGAGATCGAGGTGCCCGTCCACGTCCTCGTGGCGCTCCTCGACCCGCTCGTCGAGCCCGCCACCCGGACGGTCCGGGCGAGCGTGCCGGGACGCTTCCCGCCGGTGCGCCGTGACCTCGCGTTCTTCGTGCCGCGGGCCACGACGCACGCGCAGGTGCAGCAGAGCCTCCTCGGCGCCGCCGGGAAGACGCTGGAATCGATCGAGCTGTTCGACGTGTACGAGGGCCCCGGAACTCCGGACGGCATGAAGAGCCTCGCGTTCGCGCTCCAGTTCCAGGCGCACGAGCGCACGCTCGCGGAGAGCGAAGTCCTCGAACTGCAAGCTGCCATGGTGGCGGCCGTCGCGAGGGAGTGCGGCGGTCAACTGAGGGAACAATGACGATGGACACCGCCGTCGTGACGACCGATCTCGACCGCCTCGCGGAGCGGATCGAGCGGGCTGCCGCTGTCATCCAGGAACTCCGCACGAAGCAGGGCCAGCTCGAGGCGAAGCAGTCGCAGCTCGAGGCCGAGAAGGCCGAGCTCGCGAAGCGTCTCGAGGAGACGGCCGGAAAACTCCAGGGCAACGATCCCTCGGCGCTCGTGGCCGAGCTCGCCGCGCTCAAGAAGGAACAGCGCGAATGGCTCGCGGAGCGACGGGACGTGGCCACTCGAATCGAGACGCTGCTGCGCAAGCTGGAGCGGATCGAGGGTTAGCAAACCGCCACGCGTCGCCGGTCCACGCCGCCCCCGCGGCGGGCCCGACGGGATGTGACGGAACGAGACGTCACTCACAACGCAGGGAAATCGGCGGGAGAGCGCGACGATGGATGCCTCCACGGACACCGCCTCGACGCAGGCACGTCACGACGGCAAGAACGTCGTGCAGGTGCAGATCCTCGGTCAGCAGTTGTCCATCCGCGGAGAGGCCGACCAGGCCTACATCCTCGGCGTGGCGAACTACGTCGACCGGAAGATGCGGGAGATCACCGAGAAGCTCCCGGTGGCGTCGCTGTCCAAGGTGGCCATCCTCGCCTCGCTCAACATCGCCGATGAGCTCTTCAAGGAGCGTGCTTCCCGGGAACGGGAGGGCGCCGACCAGGACGTCCAGGCGAAGCGGCTCACGGCGGTCCTTCACCGCCTCGACCAGCTGCTGGAAGACCAGTCCTGACGGCGGGCCCGACCCCGGGCGCTCCGGCGCATCGGTTGTCCCTGCCCTGTTCGTGATGCCACCAACGTTCTTGAACCAACACTGATTCGAAGGGAGTCGTGATGCCGTCGACGCCGGCCCGGGGCGGAACTTCCCCGCGGACGGTCGACACGGATGCAGCGGCACCCACCTGGTACGCCAGGTCCCAAGAACGCGGAGCACACGGCAGCGGCGGGGCCCATTTCCCTGCCTCCTTCGCGGCGATCGCCGCGATACAGGGGGCGAGATGAATCCAGGCGTGTGGTACGGCGGGGCGGCACTCGCCGCGGCGGTGGCGTTCGCGCTGGGGTGGTTCGTGCGCTCCCAGCTCGGCCGCGCCCGCCTGCGGTCGGCCGAACAGCGCGCACAGGCCGTGATCGACGCGGCGGCCCGGGAGGCCGACGCTTCGAAGCGCGACGCGCTGCTCCAGGCGCGCGAGGAGGCGCTGCGGCTCAAGCAGGAGGTCGAGCGCGAGTCGGCGCAGATCCGCGCCGGCCAGCTCGAGGCCGAGCGCGCGTTCCAGCAGAAGGAGGCGGCGTTCAGCCGCCGGGTCGAGCTGATCGACAAGAAGGAGCGCGACCTGAAGAAGTCCGAGGGCGACCTCGGCGAGCGCGAGGCGGCGCTCGCGGCCGGGCGCGCCGACCTCGAACGCGTCGCGCGCGAGCAGACCGAGCGGCTCGCCCGCATCGCCGGCATGTCCGCCGAGGAGGCGCGCCAGCAGCTCATCG
>CAZIXL010000492.1:0-3194 GCA_964542885.1 uncultured bacterium | reverse complement strand
GCAAGCAAGAGGGCCCGGTCGTTCGACCGGGCCCCTGCCCATCTCGCCGCGCTCCCCCGAGTGGACGAGATGGTAGTTGAACTGGTGTCGTGCGGACTGCTCACGCAGGTGCTTCGAGGCGTTGAACTCTTCCTTTTGGATGAGAAGCGGGCGCGCCTCCGGCGCGCCGGCGCTTTCGCGCCTTTCTGCGCCTTCCTGCACCTTCCTCTTGCGCTTACAACTCGAAGTGGTGCGACAGCTTTACGAGGAACACGTTGTTGGCCGGCGTGCGACCCAGCTCGCTGAGCGTCGGGCGCAGGTGGAACTGGCCGTCGAGCGTCTGGTCGCTGCGTTCCTGCGTCCAGACCACGTAGGCGGTCGAACCGGGCAAGTACTCCCAGCGCAGGACCACGTTGCCGCGAATCGAGCGGTACGTGAAGTCGGGGTTGTCGAACGTGATCGCCGGCGCGGCACCCGCGCCGTCGGGATCGACGGTGTAGTTGCCGTCGGCGTCGCGGGCGACCGTCGAGCCGTTCGTGCCGTACACGCCGAACTCGTACGAACCGGGCCGCGCCAGCTCCTTCACCTCGCTGTAGCGGCCCGACGAGACCAGCGGCTGCGCGTACACCTGCAGGCTCAGGCTGGGCGTCATGGACCAGTCCATGCGCAGCGTCGCGGCGGCGGTCTTCTGGTCGAGCACCGCGAACACGTAGCGCCCGCCGTACGTGTTCGTGGCGAGCGGGTCGTCGGCCTGCGTCACGTACTGCGCGTCCTGGTGGTTGATCGCGTAGTTGGGGCCGGCGGTGAACGACAGCCCCGCGCGCGGCTTCCAGGTGACGCCGGACTCGTAGTACGCCGAGTGCGAGCCTTCGACGTCGAAGTCGGGATTGAACTGGATGTACCAGAAGAGCTTCTTCTTGCCGTTCGTGTCGAAGTAGAAGCTGCCCCAGCCGCCGCGCGGGTTCAGCATCGTCGGCCCGCCGCGCGTCGCGCGGTCGTTGATCGACGGCGCCATGTACCCGCCGCTGAAGTCCCACGAGAGCCCGTTCAGCTGCTCGAGGTTCGAGCCCACGTAGTACTGGTTCAGCGTGTGCTGGCCGGCGAAGTTCCAGCTCTGCGCGACCGCGCCGAGCAGGTACCAGCGCTGCTTCCAGCGGCTGGGCCTGTTCCAGTTGTAGCCGAACCCGACGTGGCTGTTGACCACGTCGGTGCGCGAGCTGAAGCCCATGTCGTTGGCTTCGTAGCCGGGCGTGAGGAACCCGATCGCGGAGTTGCTCATCCACGGGCCCTTCTCGCGGTTGATCCACATGCGGCCGCCGAGGCCCGACAGCGAGGTCGCGTTCGGGTCCACGCCGAGGTCGCTCCGGCCGGGGCGCTGGTAGTAGCGGCGCGAGGACTCCTGCAGGTCGGTGATCCGCTCGCGCGTGCCGTCCACGCGCGAACCCGTGAGATAGCCCGACGCCACCCAGGTCTTGCGTGCGTCGAGCGCCGTCCAGCCGTCCATGACGCCGACGAGCGCGTTGCGGTTGAACTGTCCGGCCAGGTCGGTGCCGTTGAACATGCGCGCCGACTCGAGCGCCATCAGGCCGACGCCCTGCCGCTCCTTGTTGAACGAGCGCAGGCCGCGCAGCACGCTGTAGTACGTCATCGGCTCGACGGCGGCGGCGCCGTGCGTGCCGTCGGAACGCGAGAAGTCGGCCGTCTCCTTCTGCGTGAGCGCCTGCAGCACGCCCACGTTGAACCCCGGCCGCGGCTGGCCGGTGACCTTGGCCGCGCCCAGGATGCGGACGGCGATGGGCACGTCGGCGTACTCGGCCTCGTCGGGCAGCGAGCCGCCGGGCGCGTGGCCGATGCGGCGGGAGTAGAAGAAGGTCGGCTCGGGCCAGTTGAAGTTCCAGTAGTCGCCGGCGCCGTTGTTGCCGCAGCGGAAGACCGACAGGCCCTCGGTGAAGAACGGGCGCTTCTCGCTGAAGTACGACTCGACGTCGGACAGGTTCACGACCGCGGGATCGATCTCCACCTGGCCGAAGTCGGGGTTCACGGTCGCGTTGAGCGTGAGGTTCGAGCCCAGGCTGGTGCGCAGGTCGCCGCCCAGCGCGGGCGTGTAGCGCGAGCCGTCGTTGAACGGATCGGCGTGGTCGTGCACCAGGTACTCGGCCTTGGCCGTCGTGTAGGGCAGCACCTCGACCTTGCGCTGCGAGTGCAGGCCGTCGAGCCCCACCAGGTCGGGGAACCGCGAGCAGAAGCCGCTTTCGCCGCGCGGCGTGAAGACCAGCTTGTCGGACTCGTTGCGCCGCGACACCGTGCGGGCGAAGTTCACGCCCCACACCATCCGGTCGACGGTGCGGAAGCGCACCTGCGAGAGCGGGATGCGCATCTCGGCGACCCAGCCGTCGCTCGTGCGCTTCGTGCGCCCGTTCCACACGCCGTCCCACGAGTCGTCGTCCCAGCCGTCGTTGAGCAGCACGCCGTCGAGCAGCGTGCCCGCGGCCGACAGGCCGAAGTAGTAGCCCGTGCGCTTGTCGTGGAAGGTGTCGAGGCAGACGAGGAAGTCGTCGGAGCCGCTGGAGTTGTCGCGCCGGCCGAGGCGCGCCACGACCGAGTCCGGGCTCGAGTCCTGCAGCCGCGCCGCCACGTAGAGCGCGTCGTCGTCGTAGGCGACCCAGACCCGCGTGTGCTGCGATTCGGGCCGGCCCTGTTGCGGGTTCTCCTGCAGCAGGCCATCCACCGAGGGCGGCCCCTGCCAGACCGCTTCGTCGAGGTCGCCGTCGATCACGATCGGGTCGTTGGTGCGGATCGCCTGCACGGGCGCGTGCGGCGGGGGCGGAGGAGGCGCCGGCGCCTGCGCCGCGGTGGCGCTGGAGGCGGCGAGACAGAGAAGTGCGCAGAGGAGGAACGTGCGCATGCGGGGAACTCCAGGGCGATGGGGCGGGGCGGTCGATCGAAGGCTTGGACGACGCCGGCGGCGCCCGGGTTGGAACCCTCCCGGCGGGGCGACGCGGCGAACACAGCGGTTACGCCCGGTCTGCGCCATGGGTTGCGCGCGCGGGGGAACGTGCCCGTTCGGCTCACGAGCGCGACAGATCGGCCCGACGAGCGCGGTCGGCCGGGCGCCGGGGGCGGCGGCGCGGCAGACGGGCGCGGGCACCTCGATGTCCGGGCAGGTCCGACCGTCCGCGGGGCGGCTGCGCCGGCCGGCCGCGCGACGCGTCGCT
>CAZIXL010000491.1:0-3197 GCA_964542885.1 uncultured bacterium | reverse complement strand
CACCCGGCGCTGCCCTGGCTCGCGGGCGCCGGCGCGGCGCTGCTCGCGCTCGCGCTGCCCGCGCCGCGCGCGCTCGAGCGCCGCGCGGTCGGGCGCCCGCGCGCCGCCGCGCGCGCGGCCGCGCTGGGGGCGATGCTGCTCTTCGTCGCGCTGGTCGCCGCGCTCTTCACCCGACCGCTCGCGCCGCCACGCGACCGCTGGTGGCTCGTCGCGCTCGACGTCGGGCAGGGCGACGCGCTCGCGCTCGCGGGCGGCGGGCGCTGGTGGCTCGTCGACGCGGGCCCGCGCACGCCGCACTGGGACTCGGGCGAGGGCACGGTGCTGCCGTTCCTGCGCTGGGCCGGCGTGCGGCGGCTCGAGCGACTGGTGCTCACGCACGACGACGGCGACCACACCGGCGGCGCGCGCGCGGTGCGGCAGGCGCTGTTCGTCGGCGAGACGCTCGCGCCGGCACCGCGACCGGGCGTGCCGGGCCCCGCGGCGAAGTTCGGCGCGCGCACGCTCACGCGCGGCGACGCGCTCGCAGGGATGCCGCGGGCGCGCGTGCTCTGGCCGCCACGCGTCGGCGAGCCCGGCGAGCCGATCGCGCGCCGCGGCGACAACGCGGCCGCGCTCGTGATCGAAGTCGGTGAAGCAGGGGGTCGCGTGCTGCTCATGGCGGACGCCGACAGCCTCGTGGAGCAGGCGCTGGAGGTCACGCCCGGCGCTGCCGTGCTCAAGGCCGGGCACCACGGCTCGGGCTCCTCGACCGGCGCCGCGTTCCTCGCCCGCGCGCGGCCGCGGCGCGCGCTGGTCTCCGCCGGCCGCCGCAACGCCTACGGCCACCCGCACCCCCTCGTGCTCGCGCGCCTCGCCGCGTTCGGTGTGGGGGTCGATCGCACGGACCTGGAAGGCGCCGTCTGGTACGAGCTGGGGGAGGACGGGGTGCGCAGGCTCGACTGGCGGCACGGGACGTGGCGCCGTTCGGCGCGAGGCCCCCTCGCACATCCTCCGCCGCCGGCGCCCTGACCCGGCCCTCACGCCCTCGCGCGTCGAGCCGCGCGAGGGCACAATGCCGCGCATGGCGCCCGAAGAGGATCGAGCCGGCGGGGGGCCGTCGCCGGTGACGCCGGACCCGCGCCGGCCGCCCTACACGTTCGCGGTCGTCGGCCTGCTGTTCGTGGGCGCGCTCGCGACCGCCGCCACGAGCCCGGTCGCGATCGAGCTGGCCCACCTCGTCATGGGGAGCGTGCGCAGCTTCACGGGTGTCGCGGCGCCGGCGGACGGCGTGCGCCCGGGCAGCGTGATCGTGAGGCTCCTCTGCTACGGCTTCGTCGCCGCGGGGTTCGCAACGATGCTCGCCCAGCGCGACGCGCGGCCGACGCGCGCGCGGCTGGGACTCGCGCGCCCGCGCCTCGGGCCCGGCGCCTGGGTGGGCATCGCCGGCACGTACGTGGGACTGCAGCTGCTGCTGGCCGGCCTTTACCCGGTGCTGTGGGGCAGCGACGGGCTCGCCGCGTTCCTGCAGATGCCGGTCGAGTGGTGGGCCGCGACGTTCGCGCTGGTCGCGGCGCTGCGGTGGGAGGGGCTCGTGCTCTTCCTCGTCCTCGGGTTCGCGGCAGGCGCCTGCGGCGAGCTGCTGCACCGGGGCTACGTCCAGCGCGGGCTCGAGGAACTGCTCCCGCCGCGCGCGGCGGTGGGGCTCGCGGCGGTCATCGCGCTGATCGGCGCGCACGAACCGCGCAATGCGGCGTCGGCGCTGCCGATGAGCCTGCTGCTCGGCTGGCTCGCCTGGCGCGCGAACTCCGTCCATCCGGCGCTCGTCCTGGGCGCGCTTCACCAGGCGGCGATGTTCGCGTGCGCCGCGGCGTTTCTCGCGCTCGCCGGTCCGGTCCGCCAGTCGGCGAACCTGCCGCTCTCCGCGGCGCTCGCCGCCGCCGGCGCGCTGCTGCTGTTCGCGAGCCTGCGGATGCTTGACCGGCGGTTGCCGGATCGCCGGCGCGCGGACACGCTTGCCGCTCCCGCACCCCCAAGCTAGATTGCGGCGTGCCCTCGACCCGCACCGCCCGCATCGCCGTCTTCGCCTCCGGCAACGGCTCGAACTTCGAGGCGCTCGCCGCCGCCTCGGCGCGCGGTGAACTCGGTGGCGCGGTCGTCGCGCTCTTCTGCGACCAGCCGGGTGCCGGCGCGCTCGAGCGCGCGAAGCGGCTCGGCATCGAGGCGGTGACGCCGCCCGTCGGGCGCTTCCGGACGAAGCTCGAGGACGAGGGCCCGTGGCTCGCCGCCCTGGGAGCGCGCGGCGTCGAGTGGATCGTGCTCGCCGGCTTCATGCGCCGCCTGCACGCGCCGGTCCTGTCGGCCTTCGCGAACCGGATCGTCAACGTTCACCCGTCCCTGCTGCCCGCGTTCCCGGGGCTCGACGCGATCGGGCAGGCCTGGCGCCACGGCGTGCGCGTGACCGGCTGCACGGTGCACCTGGTCGAGGACGCGCTCGACGCCGGCCCGATCGCCGCGCAGGCCGCGCTCGAGGTGGGCGAGGGCGAGAGCCTCGAGTCGCTCACCGCCCGCATGCATGCGGCCGAGCACGCGCTCTACCCGGCGGCCGTACGCCGCCTGCTCACGGAGGACTGGCTCGTGCTCGACCGCAGGCTCGTGTTCCGCGCGAAGGAGGCCGCCCATGGCTGAGCCGGGCAAGGACTTGCGGCCGCCGCTCGAGGCGGTGTTCTTCGACGCGGGCGGCACGCTCGTGCGGCTCGACTTCGAGTGGATCTCGGGCATGCTGCGCGACCTCGGTGTGCCGGCGTCGATCGAGGACGTGCGCCGCGGCGAAGTGCGCGGCCGGCGCGCGTACGACGCGACGGCCGCGATCGGCCGTGTGCCGCCGGGCTCGAAGCACGCGACGCCGACCATCGTCGCGATCGAGGCCTACTTCACCGGGCTGCTCGAGGGTGCCGGCTGCCGCCACCCGCTGCTCGAGGAGGCGGTCGCCGCGTTCTGGGCCCGCCAGTCCGCGGGCGGCATGCTGTGGGGGCGCGCCAACGAGGGCGCGCGCGAGGCGATCGCCGGCGTGCGCGCGCTGGGCCTGCGCGCGGCGTGCATCAGCAACTCCGACGGCCGCGCCGAGGAGCACCTGCTCGAGACGAAGACGCGCGACGGGCTCGAGTTCGTCGTCGATTCGCACGTCGAGCGCGTCGAGAAGCCCGACCCCGAGATCTTCC
>CAZIXL010000490.1:0-3198 GCA_964542885.1 uncultured bacterium | reverse complement strand
CGGCCCGCGCGTCGCCGCTGAGCTGCGGGCGGAGGCCGCGAAGCCGAAGCCGAAGGCGAAGCGCGCGCGCCGCGCGAAGCACTGACCCACGACGCCCGCGCGGCCGGGCGTCCTTGACGCTGCTTCGAGCGCGATGGCAATGTGCCGTCCCGAAGCCAAGGCAGAGACGGGGACGAGTACTCGCGCACAGGGCACGAGCGAGCCGGGGACGGTGGGAGCCCGGCGCACGCTGGCGCGGCGAAGATCACCCCCGAGCCGCCGACCGAACCGCCCGCGGGGCGCAGTAGGCCCGGACGGATGGCCCTCCGAGAACGGGCCGGAGCCGCGAGGCTCCACCGAGGCGCACGCCGCGAGGCGCGCGCGAAGTCGGGTGGTACCGCGACCTGCGTCGCCCCGACGGCGTCCGAACGCCGTGGGGGCGTTTTTCGTTTTTCGTTTTCCGAGAGTCGCACGAGAGTCGCACGGAGGAACCCATGTCCGAGCAGCCCCGGAAGTCCGGCTGGCGCGAGACGCTCAACCTGCCGGTCACCGAGTTCCCGATGAAGGCCGACCTCACCGCACGCGAGCCGCAGCGCCTCGCCGAATGGGGCGAGAAGGCGCGCTACGCCGAGCTGCGCCGCCGGCGCGCGGGCCGGCCGACCTGGCTGCTCCACGACGGCCCGCCGTACTCGAACAACCACATCCACATGGGCACCGCCGCGAACAAGATCTGGAAGGACGCCGCCGTCCGCCAGGCCTCGCTCGCGGGCTACGACTCTCCGTACGTGCCGGGCTGGGACAACCACGGCATGCCGATCGAGATGCAGGTCGGCCGCGAGTTCGCCGAGAAGAAGATCAAACCCGAGCGCGTGCAGCTGCGGCAGGGTTGCCGCGAGTACGCGCGGAAGTGGATCGCGATCCAGCGCGACGAGTTCGTGCGCCTCGGCTGCTGGGGCGACTGGGACCGCCCCTACCTGACCATGGCGCCCGAGTTCGAGGCCGAGATCCTCGAGACGTTCGCGACGCTCACCGCGCGCGGGTTCGTGCAGCGCGGCAAGCGCTCGATCCACTGGTGCCCCACCGACCGCACGGCGCTCGCGATGGCCGAGATCGAGTATCACGACGCGCCCTCGCCGTCGATCTACGTGCGCTTCCCGCTGCGGCGCGACGCCACCGGCGCGCTCGCCGCATGGCCCGGCGTCTCGGCCGTGGCGTGGACCACGACCCCGTGGACGCTGCCCGCCAACCTCGGCCTGATGGTCGACCCCGAGGCCGCCTACGCCGTCGTGCGCGTCGACGGCCGCGAGCTGATCGTGGCCGCGGCCCGGCTCGAGCCGTTCCTCGAGCTGCTCGGCACCGACGAGCAGCCGCTCGGGACGGTGCGCGGCAGCGACCTCGGGGGCTCGATCTTCGAAGCGCCGTTCGGCAACGACTCGCGGGTCGTGGACGGCACGCCGTACGTGAGCATGGAGGACGGCACGGGCCTCGTGCACACCGCCCCCGGGCACGGCGCGGAGGACTTCGCGGTGGGCGCGCGCGCCGGCCTGGGCGTGAGTTGCCCCGTGGACGAGGCGGGTCGCTTCACCGACGAGGTGAAGGAGTTCGCCGGCCGCAGCGTGCTCGACGTGAACGACGCCATCGTCGAGTGGCTGTCGGGCCGCGAGCGGCTCCTGCACGCCTCGACGTTCTCGCACTCGTACCCACACTGCTGGCGCTGCCGCAAGCCCGTGATCTTCCGGGCCACCGACCAGTGGTTCATGATGGTCGACCACGACGGCCACCGCGACCGCTGCGTCGAGCAGATCGAGCGCGCCGTGCGCTGGGACCCGGCCAGCTCGCAGAACCGCATCCGCGAAGCCGTGAAGAACCGCCCCGACTGGTGCCTGTCGCGGCAGCGCGCCTGGGGCGTGGGCATTCCCGCCGTCTACTGCGAGGGCTGCGGCGAGCCGACGCTCGATGCGCGCGTGATGAAGCGCGCCGCCGAGCTGACGCGCGCGCACTCCTCGGACGTGTGGTACGAGCGCCCCGTCGCCGACTTCCTGCCGGCCGGCTTCGCGTGCCCGAAGTGCGGGTCGGCGGGGCCGTTCCGCGCCGAGACCGACGTGCTCGACGTGTGGTTCGACTCCGGCTCGACGCACCGCGCCGTGCAGGTGACCCATCCCGAGCTGAAGGCCGTCTGGGACGCGGCGCGCGAGGGTCGGGCCGAGGTCGTGTACTTCGAGGGCCCGGACCAGCACCGCGGCTGGTTCAACTCGTCGCTCATGGTCGGCGTGGCCGCCGAGAACGTCGCGCCGTTCACCGCCGTGTGCACTCACGGCTGGGTGCTCGACGGGCAGGGCCGCGCGATGCACAAGTCCCTCGGCAACGTGATCTCGCCGCTCACGCTCATCGCCAGGCACGGCGCCGACGTCGTGCGCTGGTGGGCGCTCGCGACCGACTGGCGCGGCGACGTGCGCGTGGGCGACGAGATCATGCAGCGCGTGGCGGACGCGTACCGGAAGGTGCGGAACACGTTCCGGTTCTTGCTCGGCAACTTGCACGACTTCCGCCCGGACATGGCGGTGCCGCGGGAGCGCCTGACGGGCGTCGACCGCGCATTCGCCGACCACCTCGCCGCGCGGCTCGACCGCATCCGCCAGGACTGGTCCGCCCTGCTCTTCCACCGCGCCGTGGACGGGCTGCTCGACCTGTGCACGGTGGACCTGTCGGCCGTGTTCCTCGACGTCGCCAAGGACCGGCTCTACACGCTCGCGCCCGACGATCCCGCGCGGCGTTCCGCGCAGACCGTGCTCTGGACGGCGCTGCGCGGGCTCGTGCTGGCGGCGTCGCCCGCGCTGGTTCACACCGCCGAGGAGGCGTGGCAGCATCACCCGGGCCTGCTCGCGGAGTGCGAAAGCGTGCACTTCGCGGAGTGGGGCGATCTCGGCGACGCCGCGCACGGTGGCGGCGACTGGGCGTTCCTGCTCGAGGCGCGCGACGCGGTGAACGCGGCGATCGAGCCGCTGCGAGCCGCCGGCAGCATGAAGACGACCGCCGAGGCCGAGGTGGTGATCACCGCGGCACCGGCATGGATCGAGCGGCTCTCCGCGTGGTCGGCGGAGCTGACCTCGTTCCTGATCGTCGCCCGCGCCGAACTGCGCCCCGGCGCGCCGGGCGACGCCCCGGCGGTCGCCGTGAAGCGCACGTCGCTCTCGCGTTGCGACCGCTGCTGGACGTATC
>CAZIXL010000489.1:0-3210 GCA_964542885.1 uncultured bacterium | reverse complement strand
GGGCCGCCGCCAGCTCGCGCGCGCTCGCGAAGCGCGCCTGCGGGTCGGGCGCGATCGCGCGCTCGATCGCGGCCGCGAGCGGCGCCGGAACCTCGGGGCGCAGCGTGCGCAGCGGCGGCGTCGGGCCCGCGGTGGCGGCGGCGATGCGCTCGGCCAGCGTCTTCACCTCGTACGGGTGCCGGCCCGCGAGCGCGAACCACAGCACCAGCCCCAGCGAGTGCACGTCCGAGCGCGCGCTCGCCGGCGAGCCGGCGAGCACTCCGGGCGCCATGTACATGGGCGTTCCCGAGGCAAGCGGCGCCGTGCGCGCCGCGTCGACGCGCAGGCCGAGCCCGAAATCGGCGAGCACGAAGCCGCCCTGGCCGTCGCGCACCACGTTCGCGGGCTTGAGGTCGCGGTGCAGCAGGCCGGCCGCGTGCAGCGCGGCGAGCGCCCCCGCCATCTCGGTGCCGAGCCGCGTCGCCGCCGCGGGAGCGAGCGCGCCGTGCGCGAGCACTTCCTGCTCGAGCGTCGCGCCGCGCAGCAGCTCCATCGTCAGTCCGACCCGGCCGTCGTGGCGCTCGATGCCGTACACGGTCACGACGTGCGGGTGGCGGATCGCCGCGGCCGCACGGCCCTCGGCGAGCAGCGCCTCGTCGTCGCCGGACCCGGCGCGCAGCAGCTTGAGCGCGACCTCGCGGCGCAGCGCCGGGTCCCACGCGCGGAACACGTCGGCGTGCGCGCCGGTGCCGAGCCGCTCGAGCAGCAGCAGGCCGCCCCAGCGCTCGGGGTGGGCCGCGTCGCCGCCGCCGCGCTGCAGGCCGCGGTTGAAGTCCGCGACGCCCGCGATCGCACGCAGCGCCTCGAGGCGGGCGCGGCCTTCCGGGGGTCCCGACTCGAGCGCCTCGTCCCAGTCCACCGGAATCCCGTCCGCCACCGACGCGAGCAGCCGTTCGACCGCGTCCCGCTCAGCTTCCATGTCCCATCGCCTCCGCGAGGCGTCCCAGCGCGCGCTGCACCGCCATGCGGGCCGCGTCGCGGCTCGGACGACCCGTCATCGTCGCGATCTCCGCGTAGTCGAAGTCCAGTTCGATCCGCAGGAGGAGCAACTCGCGATCCTCTTCGGCGAGGGTCGCGATCGCCCGTTCGTAGCGAGCGAGGACGTCGGCCCCGATCGCGTGCTCCAGCGGCGAGGGCGCCGCGTCGGGCAGGCTCTCCGGGACCCCGTCGGGCCCCGGTCGCCGGGCCGCCCAGCGCACCTCGTCCCTGATACGGTTGAGCACCGCCTGGCGAACATAGGCCTGGAAGCCGCCGGGCCCGCGCTCCTCGATCCGCTCGAGGCCCTGGAGCACCTTGAGGAGCGTGTCCTGCACGAGGTCGTTCGTGTCGAGCAGCGAGCGTGCGTACATCGGCAGCCGCCCGCTGGCCCAGCGCCCCAGGCGCGGCAGGTAGCGGCCGAGCAGCGCCTCGCGGGCGCGGGCGTCGCCGGATTTCGAGAGCCGCAGCAGGTCGATCGTGGCGAGCAGCCGGGGATCGGCGCCGCCGCCGGGCAGCGGGGCGCTCACGCCCGGGCCCCGGGGGCGCGGCCGCGGTCGCGCGCGGCCGGGCACGTGGAAGGTCCGTTCGCGTGCATGGAGCGGGCAGCATAGCAACCCGGCCAGCGCCGGCCTATCGGGAAGGCCGGCGCCCGCGCGGCGGCCCGCCCGTCCGGACCGGCCGCCGCTGTCGCCGTGCTAACGCACGCGCGCGACGCGCGCGGTGGTGGCGACGCCCTCGCCCGCGATGCGCACGAAGTAAAGCCCCGGTCCGGCGTCGCGGCCGGCGTCGTCGCGGCCGTCCCAGCGGACCGCCTGCGGGCCCGCATCGAGCAGCCGCGGGCCCAGCGCGCGCACGCGCCGCCCGTTCACGTCGAGCACCTCGATCGAGACGCGCGCGGCGCGCGCGAGCGTGAAGTGCAGCGCGGTGCTGTCGCGGAACGGGTTGGGCGCCGCGCTCGCGCCGATGCGCGCGCCGGGGCCGCCTTCGGGCACCGCGGTCGTGGCGGAGACCACCGCGAACTGGTCGCCGGGAACGCTCGCGAGCGAGAAGGGCGGCACGCCGGGATCGGCGACGCCGGGGCCGAGCGGCGGCAGGAGCTGGTTCCCCAGGTAGCCGTCGGTGCCGACGATGGCGGCAAGCACGCGCACCTCGCCGGGCCCGCCCATCGCGAGGTCGGTCCACGGCAGGAACGCCTCGAAGCCCGTCGTGGCCGTCGCGGCGCCGGCGGCGCTCGCGCCGGTCACGCCGGCCGTGTTGCTGTCGCAGTAGGCGACGCGCATGCCGTTCAGGTTGCTGCCGCCCGCGAGCGCGAGGCCGCCGCCGTTCACGACCGTGCTGCCGAGGTAGTAGTGGGTGCCGCCGCCGCCCGAGGCGAGCGAGTAGAGGTCCACGTACACGTTCCCGGCGAAGAAGTTCACCCACAGCAGCCAGTCGGGCGCGAAGCCGGCGTCCAGCGTGAGGCCCGTGAGACCGCGCGGGCCGTAGGGCGGCTGCGGGAACGTGCTCGTCGCGAGCGTGGACTGGCCGCCGGGCCCGGTGTCGAGCAGCAGCGCGAGTCCGGTGCCGTCGGTGGCCACGTTGCCGGTCAGCCCGACCGCGAGCCCGCCCGTCTCGGGCCGCAGGAACATCCGGTCCAGCTCGTTGACGTTGTCGCCGAGCGAAGTGGGCGCGGTCTGGGTCGAGGTCGCCGGGGCGTTCGCGAAGTCGGACGGGATCGCGCGGCCGTCGTAGGGCGAAGGCGGTGGCGGCGGGCCGGGCGTGACGTTCGCCTGCAGCACGAGCCACGAGTAGGCGGGCAGGCTCACCGGGTAGGCGCCGAGGTTCGCGGGCGACATCGCCGGGAGCGAGGCGCCGCTCACCACGTCGCGCACGCCCGAGGCGCCGCCCGGCAGCTCGAACGACGACAGGTCGAGCGTGAGGTTCTTCGCGGCCGACGACAGGTTGATCGCCACGAGCAGCGTCTCGTCGTCGGCCCGGCGCACGAACGACCACACCGCGCCGTCCGAGGCCGGGACCTCGTCGTAGCCGCCGCGGCGCAGGGCGACGTGCGACTTCCGCAGCGCGATGAGCGAGCGGTACGTCTCGAGCAGCGAGCCCGCGACGCCCTGCTGCTCCTCGACCGAGCGGCCGTCGTTGTTCCGCTCGGCGCGGTTGTTGTAGGCGGACGTGTTCAGCACGAAGTAGTTCGACATC
>CAZIXL010000488.1:0-3211 GCA_964542885.1 uncultured bacterium | reverse complement strand
TCTTGCTGCCTGCCGCTAGAAGAGCCGCATGATGCTCTGCTGCGCCTGCGACGACAGCTGCAGGGCCACGATGCCCAGCTGCTGGCGCGTCTGGAGCGCGAGCATGTTCGCGCCTTCCTCGTTCGTGTCGGCCGCCGTGAGCGTGTCCGCGCCCGTCGACAGCGTGTTGATCAGGTTGAGCGTGAAGTCCTGGCGGGTCGTCACGACGCCGTTGTTCGACGCCAGCGTCTTGGCGTTCGCGCGCAGCGTGCTCAGCGCGCCGTCCAGGTCCTGCACCGCGGCGTCGATGTCGCCGTCGGCCGCCCACGCGTTGGCCGCCGCGGCGATCGCCAGGCCCGTCGTCGAGGCGTCGAAGCCCGAGATCGTCAGCGAGGAGGAGCCGCTCTCGTTGAAGTCCACCGTCAGCGAGTTCGACTGCAGGAAGTTCGTGCCCTTGTAGCCGCTGTCGCCGGCGAGCTGGTCGATCTGGGCGCGCAGCGCGTCGAACTGCGAGGCCAGCGAGGCGCGGTCCGTGCCGGTCGCCTGGCGGGCCGAAGCCGCGAGGCCCTTCGCCTGCTCGATGAGCGCCGTGATGCCGTCGATGCCCTGCAGGGCGGCCTTCACCGTCTGGATCGCCTCGCCCATCTGGTCCTTGCGGGCCGACAGGTCGTTCGCGCGGTTCAGGTGGTTCTGCGCGGCGAAGTAGGCCGACGGGTCGTCGACCGAGCTGTTGACGCGCTTGCCCGTCGCGAGGCGCTCCGTCGTGCGCGCCTGGAGCATCGCCACCTGCTGCAGGGTCGCGAGGTTCGAGCGCATGCCGCCGGCGAGGGTGATGTCATTGATCGCCATGGTCTGGTCCCCTTTCTAGGGTCGGTGAAGATTCGTCCGGCGTTCTGCCGGGCCCCACGGTGCAACAACGGGCCGGAGCTTCGGACGGCGGGCGCGAAGCTGAAGGGGCGCTCTCACGATTTCCGCGCGGGCGCGGGCGGGCGGCGCCGCCGGAAACGCCGAACGCCGCGTCCCGGTGCGGGGCGCGGCGTTCGCGAAGTCCCGGCGATCAGCGCAGGTAGTCGGTCAGCGAGACCTGCATCACGCGGCCCACGACGGCGTACGCCTGCTCGAGGGCCGACTGCTCCTGCTGCATCGCGATGATCGCCTCGGCGGGATCCACCGACACGAGCCCGTCGCGCCGGTCGGCGAGGCTCGCGGTCAGCGTCGCCAGCCGCGTGCCCGTGTCCTGGATGTCCTTGAGGCGCGAACCCGTCTCGGCCTGGTTGCGCAGCGCCAGCTGCACGGCGTCCTCGAGCCGGGTCACCGCGTCCTGGATCTGGTCGGGAGTGCCCGACTGCAGCTGCGCGAGCGCGTTGTCGAGCGCCGCGATCGCGTCGGTGAAGAGCGGCTGGCCCGCGTGGTTGGTCGGCACCGACACGCCGTCGTTGATCTGCACGCTGCGCGTGTTGCCGTCGCCCACGTAGGCGCCGGAGGCCAGGAACGGCGCGGTCGTGCTGCGGTCGCCGCCGAACAGGTACTCCTCGCCGACCCGCGTGTTGCCGAGCGCGATCACCTGCTCGCGGAGCTGGGTGATCTCGCTGGCCGCCGCCTGGCGGCCCGAGTCCGCCGGGTCGGGCGAGGTGTTCGACATCGCCGCCTGCTTCGCGGTCTGCAGCACCGAAATCAGGCTGGAGAGCGCCACGTCCTCGGTCGACAACTTGGCCGTCGCGAACGTGCCGTTCCGGCGGTACTGCTCGATGTCGCGCAGCTGCGAGTCCATCCGCATGACCTGCGCCGCGTCCACGGGATCGTCGGAAAGGGTGTTGACCCTCCGGCCCGTGGTCACCTGGCGGGCGGCGCGTGCGAGTGCTTCCGTGCGAGCACGGATGCCCGACGTCAGGTTCTGCTGTAGCGTACGGTTCGTGATCCGCATGTTCCCCCTCGTGCGTGCGGTGATCCGACGGAAGTATCGGAACGACGCGAACGTCACTTGAGCCGTCCGGCCGTGTTTCCGGCTCCACCGGAACCGGCGGGCCGGCCCACCCGGCGGCCAGGAGGCCCGAGGACGGGCGGCGCCGAACACGAGGGCCATGTCCAACATCCTCTGCATCGACGACGAGCCGTCCGTCGGGGTCGTGCTCGAGCACCACCTGACGGAGATCGGCCACCACCCCGTCCTCGCGTCCAGCGTCGACGAGGGCCTGAAGGCCCTCCGCGAGCACGCGTTCGACCTCGTCATCTCGGACTACCGGATGCCCCGGGCGACCGGGCTCGACCTGCTGGAATCCCTGCGCGAGCAGGGGTTGGAGATCCCGGTCATCATCATGACGGGCTACTCCAGTATCGAGCACGCGGTGCTGTCGATGCGGAACGGGGCCGTCGACTACCTCACGAAGCCGCTGCGGCAGGAGGCGCTGCGGATCGCGGTCAACAACGCGATCGAGATGGCGCGCCTGCGGCGCGAGAACGAGCAGATCCGCCGGGAGCTGTCGAGCCTGCGCGGCGCGCGCACGATCGTCGGCGCCTCGAAGGCGCTGCACGAGGTGCTCGAGACGCTCGCACTGGTCGCGCCGACGCGCGCGACGGTGCTGCTGCAGGGCGAATCCGGCACCGGCAAGGAGCTGTTCGCGCGCGCGCTGCACGAGCAGAGCCCGCGCCACGACCAGCCGTTCGTGACGGTCAACTGCGCGGCCCTGCCCGAGGGGCTGGTCGAGAGCACGTTGTTCGGCCACGAGCGCGGCGCGTTCACCGGCGCGACGCAGCGCCAGGCGGGCGCGTTCGAGCGCGCGAACCGGGGCACCCTGCTGCTGGACGAGATCTCCGAGATGCGGCTCGACCTGCAGGCCAAGCTGCTGCGCGCGCTGCAGGAGCAGGAGTTCGAGCGCGTCGGCGGCTCGCAGCCCGTGGTCGTGGACGTGCGCGTCGTCGCGACCACGAACCGCGACCTGCTCGCCGAGGTCGAGGCCGGGCGGTTCCGCCGCGACCTCTACTACCGCCTCGCCGTCGTACCGGTGAAGACGCCGGCCCTGCGCGAGCGGCTCGAGGACCTGCGCCTGCTGGTCGAGCACTTCGCCGCGCTCACGGCCGCCGAGCTGGGCGTGCGCGCGCCCGAGGTGGGGCCCGACGCGCTCGAGGCGCTGCGCGCCCGCCGCTGGCCGGGCAACATCCGCGAGCTGGCGAACGCGGTCGAGCGCGCGGTGTTGCTCTCGCGCGGACGCGCGCTGACGGCAGCTTCGTTCGG
>CAZIXL010000487.1:0-3217 GCA_964542885.1 uncultured bacterium | reverse complement strand
TAGAACACGCTCGAGCCCGAGTTCTCGCAGAGTACGTGGACATAGGGTGTGCGCAGGTATTCCGGTCCCGCGTAGAAGGATGTCCACCACGCTCCACCGATGCCGTCACTGGAGATCTCGAAGCCGGGCGGGTTGACCGAGTTGGCGAACAGGCCCACCCCTCCGGGCGTGACCTGTGCGACGTAGATCCTGTCCGGGGCATCCGTGTACCGCTGGGGGTAGGCCACGAAGCAACCGTTGTCGGCGTCGGCCAGAACGCGAAACGAGTTGGACGAACCGAGGTCATCGCGAATGGGGTTCGTGTACCACCCGGAAGGGCTCACGTTCAGGGGCCAGCCGGGCAGGACTTCCCCGGTGGAGCCGACCCGGCAGGCGGTAGGACGAAACCCCTTTTCCGAATCGTAGGGGTCGGAGGAATCCGTTCCGTACAGCACGAATGCCCCATCTGTCTGGTCCGGTGCCACCGCCACGAGATTGAGAGAAGGAAGACACCACCAGGGCAACGGATCGAACAGAAGCAGCGAGACGGTCTCGTCGAGATCACCCCAGGGAAAAGGCCCCAATGACATCCCGGAGGCACTCCAGCCCGGAAACGGAAGGCCGAGCAGATCGAACCGGGCAACCCGAACGTCCCCGGGCGTCAGGTGGGCGGTCGTCGAGGCCATGTCAAACCGCACGTGATTCCCGGCCCAGGCGGCCCAGATTCCGGCCCCGCGCGGCCGGGCGATCGAGAAGGACTCGACCCACTCGAGCGAGTTCACGGGCTCGCTCAGCACGCGGCCGGCGATCGGCCATCCCGGGCTCGTCGAGCCGTCCGGTGCGATCCGCAGCAGTCGCAGGGGAGCCGCGAGCTGGTTTTCCCCGTCGAGGACGACGATCTCGGTTGCCACCCACGCGACGTAGAGCCCGCCCTCGCCGTCCGCGACGACATCGGAGTTCGTCGTCGGATGGGCGAAGACGATCGACGCTTCGGGAGATCCCGCCTGCAGGTTCCCGTCGGGAGCGACGTGCACACCCTGGAGTCCGGCGCCCGTTCGCCATGTCAGCCAGGCGCCCCCGAGCTCGTCCGAGACGGCCTGAAGATCGTCGCGCGGCGTCGGTAGCGAGTTCACGACCAGCCAGGCCGGCCAGCCCGAATCCAGGTCTCCGTTTGCCGTCAGGTGCGCGACGAGCAAGGGCCCCCCGAGTTCCTGCCACGCGACGAACGCGCCCTCGGCGCCATCCCCGCACGCCGCGACGGGAGCGCAGATGTTCGGGGTCGCAAAGACCTCCACCGGGTCGGCGCTCCAGCCTGCGAACGCTGGCGAAGCGAGGGACAAGCAGACGAAGACCGCGAGTACCATCCGATTCGGCCGGCCGGCGCTCATCGCGTCACCACCACGCGCGCGTCCAGCGATTCGCCGCCGCGCGTCACGCGTGCGAAGTACAGGCCCGGCGCGAGCGATGCCGTGCCGCGCAGCGTCCACTCGCGCGCGCCGGCTTCGAGCGCGAACGTCTCGCGGGCGACGGCACGGCCCGTGACATCGGCGAGCAGCAGTCGCGCCTCGCCGGTGCCCGGCAGCGCGAGGCTCGCGCGGATGCCGGCGCCGGGGGCGAAGCGGAGCGTGAAGGCCGGGGCGGACTCGACCGCACTCGCGGGAACGTCCAGGGGAGGCGCCCCCCCGAGGCGCACCGCGAATAGGCCGTTCAGCTCCGTGCCGCTCTCGCCCCAGGCGAAGACGGCGCCACCGTCCGACAGCGCCGCGACACCGACGTCGGAATAGTGTGTGTACTGCCCCTCGCCACGCGTGCGGTAGAAGAGCGTGCCGTCCGAGCCCGAGCATTCCGCGTAGCCCTGCCAGTCGCATGGCCCCCGGGGACCGTCAGGGTAGAAC
This sequence comes from uncultured bacterium, assembly GCA_964542885.1. Lineage (GTDB taxonomy): Bacteria > Eisenbacteria > RBG-16-71-46 > RBG-16-71-46 > RBG-16-71-46 > CAIXRL01. The sequence continues at coordinate 1,343 of CAZIXL010000487.1, read as the reverse complement.
GAGGCGACGAAGACGACGCCGCCGGGGCCGTGGGCGAACTCCATCCCGGTCGTAACGCCGCCGCCGAAGCCATTGCCGCAGGCGCCGTCGGAGTCGAGCCGGTACGCCCCGTACGCCGGCAGGGAGGTACCGCCCGGCCAGGTCATGCCGAAGCCGGCCCGGTTGCCAGCGAGCGACCAGACGCGATACGGCCCGCCGGCACCTCCCCACGCGCGGAGGACGGAGTCGTCGAAGATTCGGTCGGGGCTCACCCCCGCCTCGGGCCACCCTTCGGCAACCTGGTGCAGCGCGTCGAAACGATGCACCGTCGGCAGGAGCACGATCTGGTCGGGAGCGTCGAGCGGGTCACGGACGACGCCCGCGCCGCGCACGACGTAGACGCCGCCGCATTCGTCGGACGCCACGTCGACGAGGGGCTTGCTCGAGAGTTCCCACTCCTGAGCCCCGGCGCGCGCCGCGCAGGGCATGGCTTCGGCCGGAAACGCTGCGACCTGCCGCGACCATCCCGGCACCGCCGCTCCCGACGCGCCGAGCCTGGCGAGCCGGACCTCGCCGGGCACGATGAGGCCCTCGGGATCGATGCCATACCCCGCGTACACGACCCAGACACCGCCTCCGGGTACGGGCGCGATCGAGCCCGTAAGCGTCTTCACCGGGTTTCCCGATCCGTCGAGGCCGAAGTAGAAGATCCTGCCGCCCGCGGGCCAACCTGGGCTGGCAAGCCCGTCCTCATCCACACGCAGGACGCGATAGAAACTAGCGCTTCGCACGAGCCAGCCGATGTACAGCCCGCCCTCGCCGTCCGGGACGATGCGTGGAAGCCCGGAGTCAGCCGCCACCGTCAGGAGCGTCGGGCTGGCCGAGGGCGCTTCGCCGCCGTATCGGACGTGCAGCAGGCGCAGCGAGGTTCCCTCCATCCAGGTGACGAGCGCCCCGCCGGCTCCATCGGGATGGGCACGCAGGTCGGCACGATTGAAGTCCTGGTCCCACACGATGTCGGCAGTGGCCCAGTCCGGATCGAACTCGCCGTTCGCCAGCAGGTGCGAACAGCGCAGCGGGCCGCCATAGGCGCTCCGGCGATCCTCCCAGATCACGATCGCGCCGAGGCCACCGTCGTCGCATACCGCGACCTGCTGGCAGGCGGCACCGTTCACCTGGAGCTGGACCGGTTCGGTGCGCCAGTCCGCGAAGGAAGGGTGGGCAACGGCGGCCACCGCAATCGCGGTCGAGGCAATCGCGAGCGCGGCGCGAAGGATCGGGCGGGCCATGTCGCGGACTCCCATGCTGGGGACGCATGCGGGTCGCGCCGGGGGTGCGCGGCGGAATGCGAATAGGGTGCGCCC
>CAZIXL010000486.1:0-3228 GCA_964542885.1 uncultured bacterium | reverse complement strand
ATCGAAGCCGTGCCGCCCGGGCCCGTGCCGGAGGCCGCGGACGACCCGGCCAGCGAAACGAATCCGCGCCGCGGGCGGTAGCTGCGGCGCGGAGGGCGTGTCCCGGCGTCAGGCGCTGGGCGTGGCCGCGTCGACGATGGTCGCGACCTCGAACTCGGGCGGCGTCTCCATGTGCTTCTTGACCGCGCACTGCTCGGCCGAGCGGATGAGGGCGCTGCGGTACTTCTCGGGGAACGTCTCGGGCACGTGGATCTCGATCCGGATCTTCCCGACCATGCCCGTCTCGCGATTCGCCTCGGTCGACTGCGTGAGGTAGATGCCCTCGGTGGGCAGGCCGCGCTGGCTGCAGAAGCCCAGCACGTAGATGCCCGCGCAGGTCGCCAGCGAGGCGAGGAACGTGGCCCACGGCGTCGGGGCCGAGCCCTCGCCGCCGCCGTGCACCGGCTGGTCGGTCCGGACCGTGTAGGGGCCGAAGTGCGCGTCGACCCGGGCGCCGCCCGGGAAGCTGACCTTGAGTTCCATCGAAGCCCTCGGTGGTTGTCGTCGTGCGATCGCCGGGCGTCCTCCCGGCCTTCTCGCACCGTGGGAGGCACGAGTGCGGCGGAGGATTCCCGGGCCCCCGCCCCGCGGTCGCGCCCGCGCGCTCGTGCGGAAGACGCGCCTCTGGCGCGGTTCCCGGCCGCGCTCGTCGGATCCGGGTATCGGCCGGGAATGGCCGCGCCCGAACCTTCCCGCATGTCCGTGACCCGGGTGTTCGCGTTCGCCGGCCTGCTGGCGCTCGCCGCCGCTCCAGCGGCCGCCGGCGGCCCTGCCGATCCGCTCGAGAAACTGCACGACGAGGCGGCCGCGCTCCGGCCGCTCGTCGCGACGCCGCTCGCCCGCGCCTTCCTCGCCGCGACCGCGTCGTTGCCCGTCACCGCGCCGCGCACCGTGTGGCGCGACTCGGCGCGCACGCGCGCGTGGAGCGAGGCCGAGGTCCGCGCGCTGCCCGACTCCGAGCGGGCCCGGCTCGTCGCGCGCACGCTCGATCCGTCGTTCTACTGGAACACGCGCTACGGCTCGCCGCTCGCCTACGTGCGCGCGCTCGAGCTGCTCGCCCAGAACGGCCTGGAGAGTCTGCGCGGCCGGCGCGTGCTCGATTTCGGCTGCGGCACGCTCGGCCACCTGCGGCTGCTCGGCGCGCTCGGTGCCGACGCGACGGGCCTCGACGTCGACCCGGTGCTCGCCGCGCTCTATGCCGAACCCGGCGACCAGGGGCCGGTGCGGGGCGCGGGCACGACCGGCCGCGTGCGGCTCGTGACCGGGCAGTGGCCCGCGAGCGAAGCGGTCGAGCGCGAGGTGGGCGCGGGCTACGACCTGTTCCTGTCCAAGAACACGCTCAAGAACGGCTACCTGCACCCGGCCGCGCCGGTGGACCCGCGCATGCTCGTCCACCTGGGCGTCCCCGACAGCGTGTTCCTCGCGCGACTCGCCGCGATCGTGAAGCCGGGCGGGCGCGTGATGATCTACAACCTCTGTCCCGCGCCCGCGCCGCCGGGCAAGCCGTACATCCCGTGGGCCGACGGCTTCTGCCCGTTCCCGCCCGCGCAGTGGGAGCACGCGGGTTTTCGCGTGGTCGTGTTCGATCGCGACGACACGCCCGCCGCCCGCGCGATGGGCCGGGCGCTCGGCTGGGACGCCGCCGGCATGGACGTGGACAAGGACCTGTTCGCGACCTGGAGCCTGTTCGAGCGGCGGCGCTGAACGGTGGCGCGCGGCGGCGGGGTGGCCCCCATCGCGTGCTAAGCTCCCGGCCTCCGCCCACCATCCCCCGGAGGTCCCCGTGACCGAGATCCCCCCGACGCCGCGCAGCGAGATCACCCAGCTGCTGCTCTCGCTGGGCGCCGGCGAGGGCGACGGCTCGCCGAACCGGGCGCGGCTCTTCGAGCTGGTGTACGCCGAGCTGCGGCGCGTCGCCTCGGCGCTGCTCGCGCGGGAACGCAAGGGGCACACGCTCCAGCCCACCGCGCTCGTCCACGAGGCCTACCTGCGGCTCGCCGACCAGACGTCGCTGCGGCCCAACGACCGCGCGCACTTCCTGGCGATCGCGGCGCGGGCCATGCGGCGCATCCTCATCGACCACGCGCGGGCGCACGGCGCCGAGAAGCGCGGCGGTGACTGGAAGCGCGTGACGATCGGCACGGGGCAGGAGCCGGGCGTGGGCGATCCGGCGGCGGCGCGCGAGTTCGAACTGCTCGACCTGAACGAGGCGCTCGACCGGCTCGCGACGCTCGACGAGCGCGCGGCGCGCGTGGCCGAGATGCGCCTGTTCGCCGGCATGACCGTGCGCGAGACCGCCGAGGTGCTGGGCATCTCGCCGCGCAGCGTGGACGACGACTGGGCGACCGCGCGGGCCTGGCTGAGCCGCGAGATCCGCGGGGACGCGGGGGCGTGAGCGGCGGGCACGACGCGGGCGCGCCGATGGGACCCGAGCGCTTCCGCGAGGTGAAGGCGGCGCTGCTGCGCGCGCGTGCGCTGGCCTCGCCCGAGCGCGCCGCGTTCCTGGACGAGCTGGAGGCGCGCGACCCGGCGCTGCGCCGCGAGGTGGCCTCGCTGCTCGCCGCCGAGGAGCGGCCCGCGGCGATCGTCGAGACCGGCGTCGTCGACGCGATGGCCGGGTTGCCCGCCTCCGCGGTCGGCGGGCGCATGCCGGAGCGCATCGGCCCGTACCGCCTGCGCGAGGTGCTGGGCGAGGGCGGCATGGGCGTGGTCTACCGCGCCGAGCAGGAACAGCCGATCCGCCGCGAGGTGGCGCTCAAGGTGATCCGCGGCCGCTTCGCGCCCGACTGGGTCGTCTCGCGCTTCGACGCCGAGCGGCAGGCGCTCGCGCTCATGAACCACCCGAACATCGCGCGCGTCTACGACGCGGGCGCCGACGAGACCGGCCACCCGTGGTTCGCCATGGAGCTCGTGCCCGGCGTGCCGCTGACGGACTACTGCGACGGCGAGCGGCTGGAGACGCGCGCGCGGCTCGCGCTGTTCCTGCAGCTGTGCGACGCGATCGAGCACGCGCACCAGAAGGGCGTCATCCACCGCGACCTCAAGCCGTCGAACGTGCTCGTGGGTGCGCCCGGCGGCGAGCGCGTGCTGAAGGTGATCGACTTCGGCATCGCCAAGGCGCTCGACGCCGGCGTGCCGGTCGTCGGCGACATGACGCGCACGGGCCACGTCGTGGGCACGCCGAGCTAC
>CAZIXL010000485.1:0-3232 GCA_964542885.1 uncultured bacterium | reverse complement strand
GGCTGCTCGCGCGCCAGGGCGCCGAGGTGCTGGTCTGCGACCGCCGCGCCGCCGACGCGCTGCCCGCGGCCGCGCGCGCCCTGGCCGCCGACGGCGTCGCCACGGCCTGGGGGCGCGACGACGCGGCGCTGCTCGACGGCCGCGACCTGCTCGTCTGGAGCCCCGGCATCCCGTCCGACCATCCGCTCGCCGTCGCGGCGCGCGAGCGCGGCATCCCCGTCGTGGGCGAGCTGGAGCTGGGCTTCCTCGCCGCGCGCGCGCCGCTCGTGTGCGTGACGGGCACGAACGGCAAGAGCACGACCACCGACCTGGTGGGCGCGCTGCTGCGCGGCGCGGGCCGGCAGGTCGAGGTCTGCGGCAACATCGGCCGGGCGATCTGCGAGGTGGCCGAGTCGGTGCCGGCGACCGGCCTGCTGGTGGTGGAGGTCTCGTCGTTCCAGCTCGAGACCGTCGCGAAGCTCAAGCCGTTCGTGGCCACCTGGCTCAACCTGACGCCCGACCACCTCGACCGGCACGCGAGCCTCGAGGAATACGCGGGGCTCAAGCAGCGGCTGTTCGAGCGGCAGGACGAGGGCGACTACGCGGTCCGCAACGCCGACGACCCCGAGGTCGCGCGCCGGGGCGGGGCCGCGGCGCCGCTCTGGTTCTCGGCCGCGCACGCCGTGGACGAGGGCGCGTTCTTCGACGCGGGCGAGCTCGTGCTGGCGTGGCGCGGCGGGCTCGAGCGGCTCATGCCGCGCACCGAGGTGCGCCTGCCCGGTCCGCACAACCTGGCGAACGCGCTGGCCGCGCTGGCCACCGTGCTGCCCATGGAGCCCCCGCCCGCGGCGCTGCGGGAGGTGCTGGCCGGCTACGGCGGCCTCGAGCACCGGCTCGAGCCGGCGGGGGAGGTCGGCGGCGTGCGCTTCGTGAACGACTCCAAGGCGACGAACACGAACTCGCTCGAGGTGGCGCTGCAGAGTTTCGACGCTCCGATCGTGCTCATCGCCGGCGGGCGCGACAAGGGCCAGGACTTCCGGCCGCTCGCGCCACTGGTCGAGCGCCACGTCCGTCACCTCGTGCTGATCGGCGAGGGGGCCGCCGGCATGGCGAAGGCCTGGCCCGGGGTGCCGGCGGAGCGTGCGGAATCACTGGCCGAAGCGGTCGCGGTCGCGTACCGTGCGGCCGGAAACGGTGGCGTGGTCCTGCTGTCCCCGGGCTGCGCCTCGTACGACATGTTCCGCGACTACGAGGATCGCGGAAGGCGCTTCAAGGATGAAGTCGCCCGGCTCGCGCAGGGAGGCGTGGGGGCATGACCCGAGGGGATCGCTGGATCGTCCTGCTGGCCCTGGTCCTGACGGGCGTGGGGCTGGTCATGGTCTACTCGTCCAGTTCGTTCACGGCGTTCGTGCGCCGCGGCGACGAGAACTACTTCCTCCGCCAGCAGGTGCTGCGCACGTTCCTCGGCCTGGGCGTCCTGTGGGCGTGCGCGCGCTTCGTGAGCCTGCGTGCGCTCGAGAAGGCGGCGCCCGCACTGCTCGCGGGCGCCAGCTTCCTGCTCGTCGTGGTGGTCGTCGTGGGCCACATGTCGAACGGGGCCACGCGCTGGCTGCGGGTCGGCATGATGTCGCTCCAGCCCACCGACCTGGCCCGCCTGGCGGCGGTCGTGTTCCTGGCCTGGTGGCTCAAGAAGCGCCCGGTCGAGGACCACGGCTTCGTCCGCGGACTGCTGCCGCCGCTCGGGATCCTCGCGATCGTCGCCGCCCTGATCCTCAAGCAACCCAACCTCAGCTCGGCCGCGCTGCTGCTCGCGACCGGGTTCGTGATGCTGTTCCTCTCCGGCGCGCCGCTGCGTTTCCTGGCCGCCCCCGTGGCCGGCGGCGTCGCCGCCGTCGGGCTCGCGCTCGCGACGCATCCGTACATGATGCGCCGCGTGCAGACGTTCGCCGATTTCGTGCTGGGGCGGCTCGACGTGCGCGACGCCGGCTTCCAGCTCAACCAGTCGCTCATCGCCATCGGGTCCGGCGGGTTCGCCGGCCGCGGCCTCGGCGCGGGCATGCAGAAGCTGCTGTTCCTGCCCGAGGCGCACACCGACTTCATCTTCTCGATCATCGCCGAGGAGCTCGGCTTCCTCGGCACGACGACCCTGCTGGTCGTCTTCGGGCTCTTTCTCTGGCGGGGCATGCGCGTCGCGGCGCGCTGCTCCGACCCCTTCGCCAGTCTCCTGGCGGGAGGACTCACCGTGCAGATCGGCCTCTACGCGCTGGCCAACCTGGCCGTCGCGACCGGGCTGGCGCCGACCACCGGGCTGCCGCTGCCGTTCGTCTCGTACGGCGGCTCGGCACTGCTCGCGAACCTGGCGGCCGCCGGCATCCTGTACCGCATCAGTGCCCTCAACGGGGACCAGGAGGCGCTCACGCGCCAGCGCTGGGCCCGGGAGGGCGCATGAAGATCCTGATCGCCGGGGGAGGGACCGGGGGACACGTGTTCCCGGGCATCGCCGTGGCCGAGGAGCTGCGGCGCCAGCGCCGTGACGCCGAGGTGGTGTTCGTCGGCACGCGCGGCGGCATCGAGGCGCAGGCCGTGCCCGAGGCCGGCTTCCGCATCCGCTACCTGCTCTCGAGCGGCTTCCGCCGCGGCGCCTGGTGGCTCTGGCCGTGGGCCGCGGTCGTCAACGGCGTCGGCCTGCTGCAGGCGCTGTGGCTGGTGCTGGCCGAGAACCCGAAGGTCGTGCTGGGGACGGGCGGCTACGCGAGCGCCCCGCTCGCGCTGGCGGCGAAGCTGCTCGGGCGGCCGCTCGTGCTGCAGGAGCAGAACAGCATCCCGGGCCTGGCGAACCGCGTGCTCGCGCGCGTCGCCGACGAGGTGCACCTGTCGTTCCTCGAGGCGCGCGGCTGGTTCGCGCGCAAGGACCACCTCAAGGTGACGGGCAACCCGGTCCGCGCCCACATCCTGTCGGGCGACCGCGAGACGGCGATCCGCGAGTTCAAGCTGCAGCCCGGCCGGCCGACCGTGTTCGTGTTCGGCGGCAGCCTGGGCGCGAAGCGCATCAACGAGGCCGCGATCGACACGCTGCGCCGGCTCAAGGACCGCGTCGAGGTGCAGTTCATCCTGCAGACGGGCCGTGCCGACTTCGATCGCGTCAAGGCCGCGGTCCAGGCCGAGGGCCTGCCGGCGACCGTCATGCCGTTCGTGAAGAAGATCCACATGGCGTACGCGGTCGCCGACCTGGTCGTGTGCCGCTCGGGCGCCA
>CAZIXL010000484.1:0-3234 GCA_964542885.1 uncultured bacterium | reverse complement strand
GCCGCCGAGGCCGCCACGCCGGAGCCGGAGCCCGAACCCGCACCACCGCCTCCTCCGCCGCCGCCCCCGCCGTCGACGTCGCCGCACCTGGATGCTCCGCCCGCCTGGACGCCGCCGCCGATCGGGAAGAGCTCCGAGCGCGTCGAGTCCGTGTCGCGCGAGGAACTCGACGCCTGGAGCGCGGCCGCGAGCGGCCTGCTGAAGGCCCGCCAGCGCGCGCGCGAGGGCGGCGTCGAGCCGCCGTCGTACGCGGCGCAGGCCTACGCGCGCGCCGAAGCCCCGGTCGCGCCGCCGGCGCCGGCGCCGATCCCCGCGTTCCCGACGCCCGCCGAGCTCCAAGCCCGCGGCGCCGACGCCGATCCTTCGCGCGCGGACCTGAGCGGGCTCCCGCCGCGGTTGCGCGAGAAGATCGAGCAGGACCTCGAGGCCGAGGAGCATCGCCGCGGCGCGGCACTGCCCTGGATGGTCGGCGTGGCCGTGATCGCCGCGGTCGTCGTGGGCGTCGTGCTCGCGCAGCGCTTCGGCGCCATCGACCTGCCGTTCCTGCGCGGCGTCGGCGGCTCGCCCGCCATTGCCGACACGACCGCGGCGCAGGCCGTGAACGCGGCCGCGCCCCAGTCCTCCGCGGTGAGCACGACGGTGCCCGACACGTCCGCGAGCACCGCCGGGACGCCGGCGAACGCGCAGCCCGACTCCACCGCGACGGCCGTCGCCACGCCGCCACCGGCCGCGGCGCCGCCGAGCGAGCCGGCCGCGACCCCGAAGCCGGTTCCCGCGAAACCCACGGTCACGACGCTTTACGGCATCGCCGTCGGCAACTTTCTCGAGGCCGACCGCGCCGGCGAGGAGAGCGCGCGGCTCTCGGACGACACCGGCATGCCCGGCCGCGTCGTGCGCTACCTCGACGCCGGCACCGCCATGTTCCGCGTCGTGCTGGGCAACTTCCCCGACGAGGCGTCCGCCGAGCAGGCCGCCGACCGGCTGCTGCGGCGACCGGGCGTGCGCGAGGCCCGCGTCGTCGTCGTCGCCCGGGTGACCGGGAAGGACTGAGGTCCCCCGCCGCCGGCGGCCCGCCGCGGCGAAGCACGCTTGCGCGATCCGCCCGCGCTCCCCGCATTGCCTGGTGGGGGCCGACGGGCCTGCCGAGGCGAACGCGCCGGGAAGCCGGTGCCGACCAGCGCACCCGGCCAAGGTTCGCGAGCGTCCGGTTCGCTCGGCCCCCTCCTTTTCCGCGCTTCTTCGCGGCGGCTGCCGCAGGGGCCGGCCGCGAACCGGGGCGCCACGCGCCCCGCCCGCAACCTCTCGGAGGAACGTCATGCACCTGCGTCGTGACCTCGGCCGCATCGCCTGCTTCCCGCTGCTGCTCGCGCTCGCGGCGGCCGGCTGCTCGAAATCCTCGACGAGCCCGGTCGCGCCCGTCGTCGTGCCGGCCAGCGAGTTCTACGTCGACGTGGCCGCGGGCTCGGACTCGGCCGCCGGCACTAGCGGCGCGCCGTTCCGGACGCTCACGCACGCGCTCGCCGCGGCCGGTCCCGACGCGATCATCCACGTGGCGGCGGGCCGCTACGATTCCACCACGGGCGAAGTCTTCCCGCTCGTCCTGCAGGCCGGCCAGACGCTCGTCGGCGACACGCTCGCGAAGCAGGGCACCGGCCCCTCCGCTCCCGTCATCGACGGCATCGGGCCTCTGGCGGGGACCTGGCACTACTGGACCGGCGCCACGTTCGTGGGCGCGGAGGGTGCGACGCTGGCCGGCCTGCGAATCGCGGGCAAGTACACCCTGTTCGCGTTCGGCGTCGTCTCGAAGGACGCGGGCCTGACGGTCGCGAAGACGACGCTCAAAGGCCAGCTCTACGGCGGCATCGCCCTCGAGGGCGCGGGCGCGAGCACGATCCGCCAGAACGTCGTCGGGACCAAGGGGTACGGCATGTACCTCTGGCTGAACACGGACTCGATCGAAGTCCGGGGCAACGCTTTCACGACGTGCTCCTCGCCGATCGACATGGTGCTGAACCCGGGCCGGCTGCTCGTCCAGGGCAACGACTTCGCGGGCACGGGCAGTCACGCGATCCTGGTCGAACTCGGTACGCCCCGGATCGAGGGCAACGTCTTCGATCCTCCGAACGGCCAGTCCACGCACGGCGCGATCTGGTGCCAGAACACCCCGTGCCGTCCGGTCGTGCGCGGATGCACGTTCCGTGGCGCGCGCGCCGTGAACCTCGCGCCCGGATTCGCCGACCTGGGGACCGAGACCGATCCGGGCGGGAACGACTTCGGCAGTGTGACGGGGGTCGTCGTCGCGAAGGACGGCGCCGGGCTCGTGAGCGCGATCGGGAACCTGTGGCCGCACGACCCGCCGGTGGCCGGCGCGGACATCGTCGTGGCGAATGGCGGCAGCGTTCGCTGGGGCACGGCCGCGGGCGAGATCGTGCAGTAGCGCCAGAGCGGAACGCGGACGCCTGCCCCGAGCGGGCCGCCTGTCACGAACGGGCGGCCCGTCTCGGTGCGGACACGTGGAGCTCGCGCCGATGCGCGCCCATGCGCTCCAGCTGATGCCGGCCGGCTTGCCGCGAGCGCTTCGCCCCGCTATGTTCCGCGGCCGCATTCCCGGATGAAGGCGCGCCCTCCGCGCCCACCCGCCGCAGCGTCCCCATCGTCTAGAGGCCTAGGACACCGCCCTTTCACGGCGGTAACACGGGTTCGAATCCCGTTGGGGACGCCACACCGTCTTTCTGCGCCGCCGATTCGGGCAACTGCGCGAAGGCCAAACAGGATACGGCGGTTCCAAAGCGCGAGCCGTCGAACGGCACTCCCTCGGGAAATAGAACCGCCTGCAGGCGCACCCGCTGCTCGGCCGTGGCCTGCACCCAGAGCGAGCGGGCATTGCCCAGCACGTGCTCGGCGAAGCCCAGCAAGCCTTCCAAGTCGAGCTGTTCGACCGTGGCCTCGGTGAGCTCGAACTCGCCCAGCGCGAGCTGCTGCCGCATTCGGTCGCGCTGGCGCTCGTAGCTCGCCTGGTCGATCTGGTGGCGGAAGAGGAACGCGTCGTCCAGCTTGTCGAGCCTCTCGCGCAGCCCCGCGACCCGACGCTCCAGCTTGGCGCGCAGCGCACGCGCCTCGCCCTGCCGGCCCTTCCAGGCGTCGAGCACGATCGCGTGGAAGAGCTTGAGGAAGCCCGGCGCCGGCCGCAGCCGCTCGAGCAAGCCCTCGAACGCCACCTCGAGGTGGGCCTTG
>CAZIXL010000483.1:0-3244 GCA_964542885.1 uncultured bacterium | reverse complement strand
GTCGTGCGCGCGCGCCAGCACGCCGTAGGCTTCGTAGCGCGCCGCGAGCCGTTCTCGGCGCGTGGCGAGCGCCGACTCGCCGCCCGACGCCGACCACCCCGCGAGCACGTCGGCGTGGAACGCGTCGACCGCGTCGGCGGTGCGCCCGCCGAAGCCGCCGGCCGCGACCAGGCCGCGCAGGCAGGCGTCGAGCGCGAGGCACTCCCACTCGACGCGCGCGGCGCGCTCGGCGCCGGGCGGGACCGTGCCCGTGTCCACCAGGTCCTTCCACAGCCGCGACTCGACGCCCGCGAAGAACGCCGCGAGCAGCCGACCGCCCGCCGCCGGATCGCGTTCGAGGTCCACGCGCTCAGCTCGGCGGGTTCGTGGACCAGTCGTAGAAGCCGCGGCCCGTCTTCCGCCCGTGCAGCCCGGCGAGGACCATGCGCTTCAGCAGCGGCGGCGCGGCGAAGCGCGGCTCCTTGAACTCGTCGAACATGATCTCGGAGATGTAGTACGTCGTGTCGAGCCCGACGTAGTCCCCGAGCAGCAGCGGGCCCATGGGGTAGCCGCAGCCCAGCTTCATCGCGTTGTCGATGTCGTCGCGGCTCGCCAGGCCCTGCTCGAACACGCGCACGGCGTCGAGCATGTAGGGAATGAGCAGGCGGTTCACCACGAACCCGGTCGAGTCGCCGCAGTTCACGGCGGTCTTGCCGAGCGCCAGAACCCACGCGTTCGCGTCCGCGAGCACCGCGGGATCGGTGCTCACCGTCTTCACGACCTCGACCAGCTTCATGAGCGGGACCGGGTTGAAGAAATGCAGGCCGATCACCCGCGCGGGGCGCTTCGTGAACGCCGCCATCTCGGTGATCGAAAGGCTCGAGGTGTTGGACGCCAGGATCGTCGACGGCGGGCAGAGCGAATCGAGCGAGGAGAACAGCTCGCGCTTGAGCCCCAGGTTCTCGGTCGCGGCCTCGACCACGAGGTCGCAGCCGGCGAGCGCGGCGAGGTCGGTCGTGCCCGACAGGTTGGCGAGCGCCTTCTCCATGTCGGCGGCGGCGAGCTTGCCCTTGTCGACGCCGCCCTGCAGGAAGCGCCGGATCGAGCCGAGGCCCTTCTCGAGCGCGTTCGCCGACACCTCGCGCACGACGGTCGGGAAGCCCGCCTGCGCGCTCACCTGCGCGATGCCGCTGCCCATCAGGCCGCAGCCGATCACGCCGACCTTCCGGATCGCCATGGGTTGCCTCCGTGCGCGGGACGAAGTCGAGGGAAACGCGTTCCCGCAAGATAGGAGAGCGCACGGGGCGCGAACAAGGCGCGTGCGTGCTAGGTTCCGGCGGTTCCGTGCCGGTGCCCACTGGAGGTCGAACCCGTGCGAGTCCATCCCGCCGCCGCCGTTCTGGTCCTGTCGCTGCTCGTCGCGTCCACCGCCGCGGTCCCGGCGTCCCGCCAGGAACGCCCGAAGCGCGCTGTCGAGCGCTACGCCCTCGGGCTCATCTGGAAGGGCCCGAACGCGGTGCCGGGCCGCAGCGCGCACGGCGACTCGGTGCAGGCCGCGCACCTGGCGAACAACTTGCGCATGTTCGAGGCGGGCCGGCTGTGTGCGGCCGGGCCCTGCGCGGGTGATCCGTCGCTGCGGGGGCTGTGGATCTGGCGCGTGGACACGCTCGCCGAGATCCCCGCGCTGCTCGCCGGCGATCCCGCGATCCAGGAGGGCCGGCTGCGCGTCGAGACCGTGCGGTGGACCGCCGACGCCGGGATCGGCGACGCCTACCGCGCCGCGCACCAGCGCGATCCGGCCGCCCGCGACTCGATGGGGACGTTCGCGATCGCCCTGCTGCGGCGCGGCCCCGCCGGCGCCGCGGACGACCCGGCCTCCGCACGCGCGCACGAGGGCCATCTCGAACGGCTCCGCCGGCAGGGCGTGCTCGTACTGGGCGGGCCGATCGAAGGTGCCGGCGAGGCGCGGGGCCTCTACGTTTTCGCGACCGATTCCAGCCGCGCGGCGCAGCTCGTGGCCGCCGACCCGGCGGTGAAGGCCGGTCGCTTCGTTCCGCAGGTGTGGAGCTGGTGGACCGCGCACGGCCCCGTGCCGGGGCATTAGCACGGGCAGGCGTGCGGGCGCCGCGCGGCGGACCGCCCGACGGGAGGAGAGAGTCGTGAAGCACTCGGTGGTCGAATCGCTGGTCATCCCGAACAAGACGAAGATCGTGCTGCTGGTGCTCGACGGGCTCGGCGACCTGCCGAACGCGGCGCACGGCATGCAGACCCCGCTCGAGGCCGCGCGCACGCCGAACCTCGACGCGCTCGCGCCGGCGGCGGCGCTCGGCCGCCTGCTGCCCGTCGAACCCGGCGTGACGCCCGGCAGCGGCCCGGGCCACCTCGGGCTCTTCGGCTACGACCCGGTCGAGACCGTGGTCGGGCGCGGCGTGCTCGAGGCGCTCGGCGCGGGCATGGAGCTCAAGCACGGCGACGTCGCGGCGCGCGCCAACTTCTGCACGGTGGACGGCGCGGGCATCGTGACCGACCGGCGCGCCGGCCGCATCTCGAGCGAGAAGTGCGCGGAGCTGGTCGGCAGGCTGCAGCAGGGCGCGACGCGCTTCGAGGACGTGGACGTGGTCCTGCAGGCGGGCAAGGGGCACCGCTTCGTCGCCGTGCTGCGCGGTCCCGGCCTGGGCGGCGACGTGGGCGACGCCGACCCGCACAAGGAGGGCAAGCCGATCCCCGCCGCGCACGCGCTCGCGCCCGGCGCCGCGAACGAGAAGACCGCGCGCATCGTGGACGCGTTCGTGAAGCGCGTGGCCGAGGTGCTGAAGGGCGAGACACCCGCGAACGCGGCGCTGGCGCGCGGTTTCTCGGCGCGGCCGCACTTTCCCGGCTACCGCGAGCGCTTCCAGCTCCGCGCGGCCGCGATCGCCGCGTACCCGATGTACCGCGGCGTCGCGCAGCTCGCCGGCATGGACGTGTTCGTGCCGCCCGGCGAGGGAGCGGCGGACGCGTTCGCGCTCGCGAAGCAGAAGTGGGCGGAGCACGACTTCTTCTTCCTGCACGTCAAGGGCACCGACATGGCCGGGGAGGACGGCGACTTCGCGGCGAAGAAGGCCGTGATCGAGGCGACCGACGCCGCGCTGCCCGCGCTGCTGGCGCTCAAGCCCGACGTGCTGTGCGTGACCGGCGACCACTCCACGCCGACGCCGGTGAAGGGGCACTCGTGGCACCCGGTGCCGGCGCTGATCCATGCGCCGTTCTGCTTCGCCGACGGCTA
>CAZIXL010000482.1:0-3245 GCA_964542885.1 uncultured bacterium | reverse complement strand
GCCGCCGAACGTGAGCTGCCACAGGTGCGCGAAGTGCGCCTCTCCCGGGCGGATGAGGGAGTCCTGCGCCACCGCGGAGGGCGGCACGGGCCGGAACGCCGGCTTCTTCGAGGCGCCGGTGGCGGCGAGTGCGGCGACGACCAGGATCGCGGTGACCCCGAGCGAGAGCGAACGGTTCATCGAGTGAGTCTCCTTCCTTCGGCCTTCACGGCCCGGGCCGTACGTGAACCCACGGTCCACGAACGGCCCGGGCTTCAGCGAGCGAGCCCTTCCCAGAGCAGTCGCATGCCCTTCAGGGTGAGCGTTTCGTCCACCAGGTCCACGGTCTCGCACTCGGGGGCCAGCACGCTGGCCAGCCCGCCGGTGGCGATCACCTTCGGGTGGCCGCCCAGCTCGGCGCGCACGCGCCGCACGAGCGTGTCCACCAGCCCCGCGTTGCCCCACAGCACGCCGACCCGCCGGGCCTCCGCGGGCGGGCGCCCGCGCGCGCGCGCGCGCCGCCGCAGGTCCACGCGCGCGAGGCGCGCGGCGCGGCGGAAAAGCTCCTCGGACGCCGTCACGATCCCGGGCGCGATCGCGCCGCCCACGTACGCGCCCGCCTTCGACACGCAGTCCAGCGTGGTGGCGGTGCCCAGGTCCACGACGATCGCGGGCGTGCCGTACAGCATGCGCGCGGCCCACGCGTTCGCGATGCGGTCGGCGCCCACCGACGAGGGGTCCGGCACCCTGACCGGCAGCTTCACGTTGCGCGCGCTGACCTCGAACGGCACGCGTCCGGTGAGCACGCGCAGCGCGTCGGTCCACGGCTTCGTGGCCGACGGCACGACGGAGCACACGATGCCCCCCCACCCCGCGGTCGGCACCTTGAGCAGCGCCTCGAGGATGTAGCGCAACTCGTCGGCGGTGTGGCGGCCACTCGTCAGGCGCCAGAAGCCGTCGAGCTCGGCGCCGACGAAGCGCCCCACCGTGGTCTCGCTGTTGCCGATGTCCACCGCCAGCAGCGACCCGGGCGCGCGCAGGCGCACGCGGGCCGCCGCCGCGCGTCCGCGGCGTTCACGCATCGGAGTCCTCTCCTTCCCCGGATCCGCCCAGCGCGATCGCCTCCGACTTCGCCTTGCGCTTCGCGACGAAGAACGACAGCCCCACGCTGAGGAAGTACAGCATCACCATGGGCAGGCCCATCACCAGCTGCGCGCTCACGATGTCGCCGGGCGTGATCGCCGCCGTCACGACGAAGATGACCACGATGGCCAGGCGCCACTGCTGCAGCAGGAACATGGGCGTCACGAGCCCGATGCCGGTGAGCAGCATGGTCACGAGCGGGAGCTGGGCCAGCAGCCCGCAGGCGAGCGACATGTTGTAGAAGAAGTCGAGCAGGAACGACAGCCGGATCTGGCTCACCATGCCCGGCGTCATGAAGCCCTTCAGTACCTCGATCACGAGCGGCACGACGTACAGGTAGGCGCTCGCGGCGCCGAGCAGGAACAGCACGCACGAGAACGCGGCGAGCGGCACCACCCACTTGCGCTCCTGCCGCAGCAGGCCCGGCACGATGAACGCCCACAGCCGCCACGCGACGATCGGCAGCGCGAGCGTGCCGCCCAGGATGAGCGCGAGCTTGATGCGCTCGTTGAACGCCTCGAAAGGCGACAGCACGGTGGTCTCGCCCACCGTCCGCTTGATGAGGTCCTGCAGCAGGATCGGCGCCAGCCACCAGCCGCCGAGCGCGCCCACGAGGATCGCGGCCATGCTCTGCTGCAGCACGCGGCGCAGTTCCTCGAGATGCTGCAGGAACGGCATCTCGCCGGAGACACGCGGGTCCACCCACTCGTCGTCGCCGCGGAACTCGCGGCTGCGGCGCGGATCGTGGTGCGGGCTGGTGGTCACGCGCCGCTCCCCGGGACGAGTCCCGCTTCGAGGTCGCCCGCGAGCACCGTGGTCTCGACCCCGCTCTCGAGCCGCAGCACGAGCGCGCCCGAGTCGTCGAGCCGCTGCGCCGTGCCGGTCACGGGCCCGGCCGGCGTGCGCACGGTGACGGGCTCGCCCCAGAACGCCGCGCGCTCGGACCAGCCGCGCCGGACGACGCCGGGATCGCCGTCCTCGAGCTCGGACCAGAGCGGCTCGAACGCGTTCAGCACCTCCGCCGCCACGTCCTCGACCGGCGCGTGCGCGCCGGCCAGCGCGAGCGACGTGGCCGTCGCGCGCAGCTCAGCGGGAAGGTCCGATTCGGCGTGGGCGACGTTGACGCCGGTGCCGACCACGACGACATCGCCGCCCGCGGCTGCCCGGCGCACCTCGCACAGCACGCCCGCGAGCTTGCGACCGCCGGCGAGCACGTCGTTGGGCCACTTGATCGCGACGCGCGCGCCCAGGGCGGCCGCCGCGCGCGCCACCGCGAGCCCGGCCGCGAGCGGCACGAGGCTGGTGCGCGTGGGCCCGCAGCCCGCGTGCAGCGCGAACGACATCGCGAGCCCCTTGCCCGGCACCTGCGTCCAGCCGCGCCCGTCGCGCCCGCGGCCGCGCACCTGGTCGAGCGCCACGACGGCGACGCCGTCGGGCTGCCCGGCGCCGAGCGCCTCGAAGGCGTCGTCGTTGGTCGAGGCGGTCGTGCCGCGCACGAGGAGCGTGCGGCCCAGCCGCCGCGTGGCGAGCCGCGCCGAGAACCGCGCCCGGTCGAACGCGGGCTCAGCCAACTTCCTCGATCTCCAGGCTCAGGTTGAGCGCCGGCGCCGAGTGCGTGAGCGCGCCCACGCTGAGCCAGTCGGCCCCGGTCTCGGCGTACGCGCGAGCGGTCTCGAGGTTGATGCCGCCGCTCACCTCCACCTCCGGCCAGCGGCGCGCGCCGGGTCGCACGCGCGGATGGTCGGCCGGGTGCTTCCGGCACCACGCGTCCACGGCTTCGACCGCGCGCCGCACCGCCTCGGGCGGCTGGTTGTCGACGAGGATGCGGTCCACCTCGGGACGGAGCGCCTCCTGCAGCTGCTCCATGGACTCGACCTCGACCTCGAGCAGCAGGTCGCGCCGGGTCCGCTGGATGCGGTCGATCGCCGCCGTGAGCCCGCGCGCCGCGCGGATGTGGTTGTCCTTCACGAGGTACATGTCCCACAGCGCGAGCCGGTGGTTGTCGCCGCCGCCGCACTTGACCGCGTACTTCTCGAGGAACCGCAGCCCGGGCGTCGTCTTGCGCGTGTCGAGGATCTTCGCGCCGGTGCCCGCGATCGCGTCGACGTAGCGGCGCGTGATCG
>CAZIXL010000481.1:0-3258 GCA_964542885.1 uncultured bacterium | reverse complement strand
GTCGGCGGCGATGCGCAGGTCCTGCCACACCACGATGGCGCCGCCGGAACGATCCGAGACCAGACGCGGGGACTGCTGGGTGCCGGCAACTTCACAGACGGCACGCCCGTCAGTCGGCCACGTCGGATCCACCGCACCACCAGCCAGAACATGCTGTGCGTACACGTCGAGGTCGCCGCTCCTCGAGTCTTGCCAGGAGACGATGGCGCCGCCTGACCCGTCCGTTACGACGTCTGGCGCGCTCTGGTCGTTCGCCGCCGTGCACACGGGCAGGCCGGTGGCAGGCCACGCCGGGTCCAGCGCGCCCTGGGACAGCACGTGCTGGGCGTAGAGGTCGAACGTCGAACCGCCCCGATGGTCCGCCCAGGCCACGATCGCACCGCCCATGCCGTCCTCGCATAGGCTGGCGGTCTTCCTGTAGTCGGCAACTGCGCCCAGCGAAAGTCCGTTTGCGGGCCATGCCGGGTCCAGCGTGCCGTTGGCGAGGACATGCTGGAGGTAGACGCTCGTGTCACCCCGAGCGTCCATCCACACCACGAACGCGCCCCCCGCCTCGTCAGTGACAATGCCCCGCGCGGGGACGGACTGATTCCCGGCCGCGGCGCAGACCGTCAGGCCGTTCGCGGGCCAGTTCGCATCGACCTGGCCATTCTCCAAGACATGCTGGGCGCGGAGATCCGACGTGAGGCCACCGCTGAGATCCTGAAACACGATGATCGCCCCGCCCGAGCCGTCGGAGACGATCCGCGGGCTGGTCTGGGCCCCGGAAGCCACGTAGACCCCTCTCCCGTTTGCAGGCCATGCCGGGTCGAGCGTCCCGTTGGCCAGAACCCTTTCCGCATAGATGTCGTAGTCGGAACCGTTGCGGAAGTCGTGCCAGGTGATGATGGCGCCACCACTGCCGCTCGGAGCGACGTCAGGCGTGAGCTGCAGATTCGACGCCGTGCACACCGGCAGGTTCACGCCCGGGTTACTCGGCCAGTCCGCGGCAGCGGGCCCAGGGCGGCTCAAACTCGCGAGTATGGACACCGCAATAGCGAGCACGACAACACGGCGGTGCTGGAGCCGGAGGGACGGCCGGGGCATGGTGGGGCCTCCTGAGTATCCCGGTCGTCTCGACCGCCCACGCCTCCGCCGGATGGCAGCAGAAGGGCAGGCGGTCCTCGGACAGCGCAGACATTAGCCAAGCAACTCTTCGACAACCAGCAGAATCTGTCCGACTCAGCATGGGACTTCCTTGGCTTCAGCTCTCAAGTGCCACCGTCGAACTGCGGGCTCCGCAGAGTTGGGTTGGACCTGACGGCCCCAAAAGCGAAAGGCCACGCGTCTCCGCGTGGCCTTCGTGCCGTGGTGCCCGGGGCGAGATTTGAACTCGCACGGGTTTCCCCATACGCCCCTCAAACGTACGTGTCTACCAATTCCACCACCCGGGCACAGCGATCGTCTGCGAGGTCGGGCGTCAGTTGCCGCCCGTCGGGGCCGGCGTCGTGCCGCCAGCCGGGGCCGGGACGCCGCCCGGCGCGGCCTGTCCGCCGCCCTGGGACGGGAGCGTGGCCGGCGACTGCGAGGCCGCCTTGCGCGCCTGCTCCTGGATCAGGCTCCGCGATCCCGCGTGGTTGCCCGCCGTGGTGATCTTCGCCAGGACGAGCGACGTCAGGAAGAACGCGACGCCGAGCCAGATCGTCGCCTTGGTGATGAAGTCGGTCGCGCCACGGCCGCCGAAGACGGTCTGCGTGGCCCCGCCGAACGCACCACCGGCGAGCCCGCCGCCCTTGCCCGACTGGACGAGGATCACGGCGACCAGCGCCAGGCAGACGATCAGGTGAAGCGCGAGAAGTGCCCCGTACATGCCTTACCTCGGTGAGAATGCGTGGACCCGTGCCCGACGGGCACGGCAAGCGGGCGGAGAATCTAGCAGCCTCCCCGGGGCCCGTCAAAGCCCGGCCGGCGCGCCCGAACGCCCCGGACGGCCGTCTGCCGGCCCCGCGGCGGGCGTCGCCACGGGGCCGTGCGGCATGCCGTCAGGACCGCGTGGAGGCCGCCGCGACGATGGTCCAGAACCCGGCGGCCTCGAGCGAAGCCCCGCCCACCAGCGCGCCGTCCAGGTCCTCCTCGGCGAAGAGCGAGGCGGCGTTCTTCGCGTTCACGCTGCCGCCGTACAGGATCGCGACCGCGGCCCCGGTGCCGGCGCCCACCACCTTGTCGAGCGTCACGCGGATCACGCGGTGGGCGTCACGCGCCTGCTCGGGCGTGGCCACCTTGCCGGTGCCGATCGCCCACACGGGCTCGTACGCGACCACGGTGGACCTGGCCGTGTCCGGGTCGAGCCCGGCGTAGGCCGCGGACACCTGCCGGATCAGCACCTCGGCCGTGTGCCCGGCCTCGCGCTCGTCCAGCAGCTCGCCGACGCACACGATGGGCGTGAGGCCGATCGCGAGGGCCGCCCGCAGCTTGCGGGCCACCATCTCGTCGCTCTCCCCCATCCCGTGCCGCCGCTCGCTGTGGCCGAGGATCACGAACCGGCAGCCGAGGGCGGCCAGCATGCCGCCCGAGATCTCGCCCGTGAAGGCGCCGCTCGGCTCGGCGTGCATGTTCTGCGCGCCGAGGTGCAGGCGACTGCCTTTCAGGGCTTCGGCGACCGCCGGCAGGGCGGTGAACGGCGGACAGATCGCCACGGCCGCGCCGCCCGCCGCGGGATCGGCGGCGCGGAGCGCCACCATCTCGCGCACCAGCGCCGCGCCCTCGGCGGGCAGCTTGTTCATCTTCCAGTTGCCGGCCACGAAGCGCGGCCGGCGGGGCCAGGCGTTCGCCATCATGCCCCCTCGTTCTCGAGCGCGGCGACGCCCGGCAGGACCTTGCCCTCGAGGAACTCGAGCGATGCACCACCGCCCGTCGAGAGGTGCGAGAACTTCTCGGCGAGCCCGCTCTCCTGCACGGCCGCCACCGAGTCACCTCCGCCCACGACCGTCACGGCGCCGCGGTCCTTGAGCGCGGCCAGCTCCCTCGCCACGCCCATCGTGCCCGCGGCGAACGCCGGCACCTCGAAGATGCCCATGGGCCCGTTCCAGACGACCGTCTTCGCGTCGCGCAGCTTGGACGCGAAGAGCGCCACCGACTCCGGCCCGATGTCGACGCCCATCTCGTCGGCGCCGAGCGCGTCGGCCGGCTTCGCCGTACCCGGGGCGCTGCCGTCGGCCGCCGTCGACGCGATGCAGTCCACGGGCAGCACCAGGTCCACCCCCTTCGCCTTCGCCTGCG
>CAZIXL010000480.1:0-3259 GCA_964542885.1 uncultured bacterium | reverse complement strand
TTTTCACTGTGCCCGCGGAAAATGCGCGTCGGCACGAACTCACCGAGCTTGTGCCCGACCATGTTCTCGGTGACGTAGATCGGAATGAACTTGTTGCCGTTGTGCACCGCGAGCGTGTGCCCCACGAACTCCGGCAGCACCGTGCAGCGCCGCGCCCAGGTCTTGAGCACGCGCTTCTCCCCGCTCCGGTTCAGCGTTTCGATCTTCCGGACCAGGGAGTCGACGACGTACGGCCCCTTCTTGATTGAACGCGCCATGTCCCGTCTCCCCGTTTACTTCTTCCGGCGGCGCACGATGAGTGCGTCGCTCAGCTTGCGCTTGCGGGTCTTGAGACCCTTCGTGATCTGGCCCCAGGGCGAGCACGGATGCCGTCCGCCCGAGGTCTTGCCCTCGCCGCCACCCATCGGGTGGTCGACCGGGTTCATCGCGACGCCACGCACGTTGCCCAGGCGCCCGCGCCAGCGGCGCCGGCCGGCCTTGCCGTACGAGACGTTCTCGTGCTCGAGGTTGCCCACCTGGCCGATGACGGCGCGGCAGTTCACGTGGAACTTGCGCACCTCGCCGGAAGGCAGCCGCAGCTGCGCGTAGTCGCCTTCCTTCGCCATCAACTGGCAGTAGGCGCCCGCCGACCGCGCGATGCGCGAGTTGCGGCCCGGGTACAGCTCGACGTTGTGCACGTTCGTGCCGACCGGGATGCCGCGCAGCGGGAGGCAGTTGCCGTTCGCGATCTCGGCGCTCGGGCCCGACATGACGCGGTCGCCGACCTTGAGGCCGTCGGGTGCGACGATGTAGCGGCGCTCGCCGTCGAGGTAGTGCAGCAGCGCGATGCGGGCGGAGCGGTTCGGGTCGTACTCGATGCTCGCGACCTTGGCGAGCACGCCGTCCTTGTCGCGACGGAAGTCGATGAAGCGGTAGCGCTGCTTGTGGCCGCCACCGATCCACCGCATCGAGATGTGACCGTAGTTGTTGCGCCCGCCAGTCTTGTAAACGCGCTCGGTCAGCGCCTTCACCGGCCTGCCGCGGGTCAACTCCGAGTAGTCCGGCATGACGGTGTGCCGGAGCGTCGGAGTGATCGGGCGGAATTTCTTCAGACCCATCGTGTGTCCCTCGTCAGATCTGCTCGAACAACTCGATCTTCTGATCGGGCTGGAGCGTCACGATCGCCTTCTTCCAGTCGTTTCGCCGGCCGACCCAGCGGCCCTGCCGCTTGACCTTGCCGCGCACCTGCATCGTGCGAACGTCGTCGACCTTCACCTTGAAGATGTTCTCGATCGCGCGCTTGATCTCGATCTTGTTCGCGTCGCGGGCGACCTCGAAGAAGTACTGGTTGCGCATCTCCCGCAGCACGGTGCCCTTCTCCGTGATCAGCACCTTGCGCACGATCGCGCGGGGATCCCGGTTCATTTGGAGAAGACCTCCTTCACCCGCGCGAGTCCGTCGGCGGTGAGCACGAGCGCCTCGGCGTTGAGCAGGTCGTAGGCGTTCAGCTGGTGCGCGAGCGTGGTCTCGAGCCGGTCGATGTTGCGGACCGACTTCCAGACCGCCTCGTTCTGGCGATCCACGACGAGCAGCGTGCGCTTGCCGTAGACGCCCATGTTCTTGAGCACGCCCGCGACCTTCGACGTCCTGGGGGCCTCGGCCTGCAGCGCCTCGAGGACCGCCACGGCGTTCTCGGTCGCCTTGAGCGACAGGGCGGAGACGAGCGCGGCGCGGCGCTGCTTCTTGGGCAGGTCGGTGCGGTAGTCGCGCGGACGCGGTCCGAACGCACGCCCGCCGCCCGGCATGAGCGGCGACGTGTTCGAGCCCTGGCGCGCGCGCCCGGTGCCCTTCTGCTTGAACGGCTTCTTGCCGCCGCCCGAGACGAGCGAGCGGTTCTTCACCATGGCGGTGCCCTGCCGCTGGTTGCCGAGGTGGCGCTTCACCGACAGCCAGAGAAGGTGCTCGTGCACCGGCTGGGCGAAGAGCTCGTCCGGCAGGGCGGTCGTGCCCTTCTCGGTGCCGTCGAGCCCGTAGAGCTTGGCGTTCATGTCAGCCTTCCCGCTTCTGGATGTAGACCAGGCCGTTGGGCGGGCCCGGGATGGCGCCCCGGACGAGCACGACGTTCTGCTCGGGGTCCACCGCGACGACGAGGAGGTTCTTGATCGTGAGGTTCACGCCGCCCATGCGGCCGGGCAGGCGCTTGCCCTTGATGACGCGGGACGGGTAGGCCGAGGCGCCGATCGAGCCCGGCTGCTTGCCGAACGTCGGGCCGTGCGAGGCGTGGCCGGCGACGAAGCCGTAGCGCTTCACGACGCCCGCGAACCCGCGGCCCTTCGTGACGCCCTGCACGTCCACGAACTCGCCCTTCTCGAACAGCGAGGCGTCGACCGTCTTGCCGACTTCGAACGCGGAGGCGTCGGCCACCCGGAACTCCTTCAGGTGCCGCGACGCGGGCAGGTTGCGCTTCTTGAACTGCCCCAGGACGGGCTTCGTGAAGCGGGATTCCTTGTTGGTGCCGAAGCCGAGCTGGACCGCGACGTAACCGTCGCGCTTCTGCGAGCGCACCTCGGTCACGGTGCAGGGTCCCGCCTCGATCACGGTCACCGGAATGACGTCGCCCTTCTCGCCGAAGACCTGCGTCATTCCGACTTTCTTGCCGATCAAACCCATCATGTCGGGTCTCTTCCTTCCCGGAGGCGCATGACGTTCGCGATCCGCGCGTGGCGGATCCGTCACCGTCGCTCCGTCCCGAGGCGTCGCCTCAGGTCTTGATCTCGATGTCGACGCCCGCCGGGATGTCCAGCTTCTCGAGGGCTTCCATGGTCTGGGCGGTCGACTTGGAGATGTCGATCAGCCGCTTGTGAATACGGATCTCGAACTGCTCGCGCGACTTCTTGTCGACGTGCGGGCTGCGCAGCACGGTGTAGATCGTCTTGCGCGTGGGGAGCGGAACCGGGCCGGAGGTCATGGCCCCGGTCCGCCGCGCCGTGCGCACGATGTCCGCCGCCGACTGGTCGAGCGTCGCGTGGTCGTACGACTTCAGCTTGATGCGGATCTTCTGAAGCATGGCGCCCCCGTTACTCCACGATCTCGGTGACGACGCCGGCACCCACGGTGCGGCCGCCCTCGCGGATCGCGAACCGCAGCTCCTTCTCCATCGCGATCGGCGTGATCAGCTCCACCAGCATGTCCACGTTGTCACCCGGCATGACCATCTCGCGCCCTTCGGGCAGCGTCGCCACGCCCGTCACGTCCGTCGTCCGGAAGTAGAACTGCGGCC
>CAZIXL010000479.1:0-3269 GCA_964542885.1 uncultured bacterium | reverse complement strand
ATCCAACCCCCAGTCCGCCCGAATCTTCGCGACCTCCTCGGGACTGTGAGTCTGCCCCTGGAGCATGATCATGACCGGATCGCCCGGGATGACCTGCATGAGTGAGAAGGTCAGCACCGAGATCCCGAGCCCGCCCATGACGCGCGGGACGCGATCCTTACCGACGTAGACGCGACGACCCGGCTTGCTCACCCGCTTGAGGTCGGTGATCACGCTCGTCTCGTCGTTCGTGTACTTGAGGTACAGCCGCAGGACGCCCTGGCGGGTGTCCTCGATCGTCTTGAAGTTGTTGATGAAGCGCTCGCGCAGCAGCACCTTGGCGATCTCCGCCTTCATGCGCGACGACGGCACGTCCACCTTGCGGTGCTTCGCGCCGATGGCGTTGCGGATGCAGGTGAGGAAATCCGCAACGGGATCACTGACCGACATTCATGACCTCCCAGAACCAGCGTCCAGCCGGGCGATCGCGCCCGCTGCAGCCTGATTCGAATGGATTGAACCTTTCTGGCCCAAAGGCCGGGAAGCCGGAGGCTTCCCAGTTTCTCATCCCAAAGAAGGGCAGCACCCGGGGACGATGGCGCCCCGAAGTCCGCCCACGTGCTGCTACCAGCTGGCCTTCACGACTCCCGGAATCTGCCCGCTAAGCGCGAGCTCCCGGAAACAGATGCGACAGAGGCCGAAGTCCCTCAAGAACGCGCGCGGACGGCCGCAGCGGTGACAGCGGTTGTAGGCGCGCACCTTGAACTTCGGTGCCCGCTTCCACTTCTCGACGATCGACTTCTTGGCCACGGATCTCTCCTCGTCCTTCAGCGCTGACGGAACGGCATGTTCATGAGGCGGAGCAGTTCGCGCCCTTCCTCGTCGGTCCTGGCGGTGGTGACGATGGTCACGTCCATGCCGCGGACCTTTCCGATCTTCTCGATGTTGATCTCGGGGAAGATGATCTGCTCGGTGAAACCCACGGAGTAGTTCCCCCGTCCGTCGAACGAGCGCGGCGAGAGGCCGCGGAAGTCGCGGATACGGGGCACGGCGACGTTGATGAGACGGTCGTAGAACTCGAACATGCGCGCGCCCCGGAGGGTCACCATGGCGCCGATCGGCATGCCCGCGCGCAGCTTGAAGTTCGAGATCGCCTTCTTGGCCTTGCGGACCGACGGCTTCTGGCCGGTGATCTGCGCCAGCTCGCCGACCGCGGCGTCCATGTTCTTCACGTCGACCACCGCGTCACCCACGCCCATGTTCACGACGATCTTCACGAACCGGGGCGCCTGCATGACGCTCGAGTAACCGAACTTCTCCATGAGCGGCTTCACCACCTTCTCTTGGTAGTGGACCGCATAGCGCGGCTTTTCCTTCAGGCTCGCCGGCCGGCCTTCGATCGCCTCGTAACCGAGCGCGCCTCGTCCGCCCTTGCCCTCGCCTTTGCCGCCCTTGCCGGGCTTTCCGCCTTCGGCCTTCTTCTGCTTCTCCGCCATGATGTCCGGCTCTCCAGGGTCCCTGCTCCGCCGCTCCCGCGACCCTGGTGCATGGGTGGCGGCGGTCCCACACGAAGTGGGGTCGAAGCGCGGCCGCGACGGCCGCGCGTGATGTCGTTATTCGGCCTTGCCGACCGCCTCGCCCGTCGCCCGGGAGATGCGCTCGCGCTTGCCGTCCTTCGTCTTCCGCGTGCCCACGCGCACGCCCTTGCCCGCCTTCGCGTCGTACAGCATCACGTTCGAGATCGCGACCGGCGCTTCCTTCTCGAGGATGCCGCCCTGCTGTCCCTGCTGCCGCGGCTTCGTGTGACGCTTGACGAAGTTCACCTTCTCGATCACGACGCGGTTCTTCTCGGCGATCACCTGCAGAACGCGCCCGGTCTTGCCCTTGTCGTCGCCGGCGACCACGATGACCGTGTCGCCCTTGCGCAGCTTGAGGCCCATCTAGATCACCTCCGGAGCCAGCGAGATGATCTTCATGAACTGCTTCTCGCGAAGCTCGCGCGCGA
Source organism: uncultured bacterium (assembly GCA_964542885.1). Lineage (GTDB taxonomy): Bacteria > Eisenbacteria > RBG-16-71-46 > RBG-16-71-46 > RBG-16-71-46 > CAIXRL01. The sequence goes on along the minus strand of CAZIXL010000479.1, from coordinate 1,285 downwards.
CCGGCCCGAAGATGCGGGTTCCGCGCGGTTCCTTTTCGTTGTTGATGAGCACGACCGCGTTCTCGTCGAAGCGGATGTAGGAGCCGTCCTTGCGGCGCATCTCCTTCACCGCGCGCACGACGACCGCTTTCGCGACGTCGCCCTTCTTGACCTGGGCGCCGGGGATCGCGTCCTTGACCGACACGACGACGATGTCGCCGAGCCGTCCGTAGCGCTTGTGGTGACCGCCGAGGACCTTGATGCACTGGGCGCGCTTGGCGCCCGAGTTGTCCGCGACCGTGACCATGGTTCTCAACTGGATCATCTCAGTCTCCCCGCGGCGTCACTTCGCCCGCTCGATGAACTCGACGAATCGCCAGCGCTTGTCCTTCGAGATCGGGCGGGTCTCCATGAAGCGGATCCAGTCGCCGATGCGGCATTCGTTGTTCTCGTCGTGGACCTTGAACTTGGTGCGCCGGCGAACGTAGCGGCCGTAGGTCTCGTGCTTCACGAGCCGCTCGATGGTCACGACCACCGTCTTGTCCATGCGGTCGCTGACCACCTTGCCGATGCGCGTCTTCCTGCGATTGCGAACCGTCGTTTCCGTCGTCATGTCGTCTCCGGGTCGCGCCGCGTCACTTCGCGGTCGCGCGCTCCTTCTCCTTCAGCACCGTGAGGAGTCGCGCCATTTCCCGACGGCTCTCGCGGATCTTCAGCGGGTTGTCGAGCTGCTTCATCGTGTTCCGGAAGCGGAGGTTGAACAGGTCCTCGCGCAGCTCGGCGACGCGGGCCTTGATGTCGTCCGCGGTCAGGTCGCGGAGGGCACTCGGCTTGACGTGCGGCATGTCACTCTCCTCCCAGCTCGGTACGCTCGACGAAGCGCGTCCGGATCGGCAGCTTCGAGGCGCCGAGGTCGAAGGCCGACTTCGCCAGGTCGCGCGAGATGCCTTCGATCTCGAACAGCACGCGGCCCGGCTTGATGACGGCGACCCAGAACTCGGGAGCGCCCTTGCCCTTGCCCATTCGGGTCTCGGCCGGCTTCTTGGTGACCGGCTTGTCCGGGAAGATCCGGATCCACACCTTGCCGCCGCGCTTGATCGTGCGCGTGATCGCGACACGGGCGGCCTCGATCTGGCGGCTCGTCACCCACGCGGCCTGCGTGGACATGAGCCCGAACTCGCCGAAGGCGATGCTCGAGCCACGGTAGGCCTTGCCCCGCCGCCGGCCGCGGTGCGTCTTGCGGTATTTGACTCGCTTCGGCATCAGCATGGTCGTGGCTCCTTACTTCGTCGCCGCGGCCGCGCCG
>CAZIXL010000478.1:0-3281 GCA_964542885.1 uncultured bacterium | reverse complement strand
CACCATCTTCTTCAGGTACTGGACGCCCGGGTGGTAGAGCAGCAGGTGGCCGACCATGAGGACGCGGCCCTTCTGCTTCGCCAGCCGGCACAGCTCCTCGGCGTGGGCGACCTCGAGCGTGAGCGGCTTCTCGACGTACACGTCCTTGCCGGCCTCGAGCAGCGTCTTCGCGAGCGGGTGGTGGCTCACCGCCGACGCGGCGACGACCACGCCCTGGATCTCGGGATCCGCCGCGACCTGCGCGACGTCGGCGTACGCCTTCGTGCCGGGGTACTGCGCGGCGGCCTTCTCGAGGCGCTTCGCGTCGGCGTCGCATACGGCGACCAGGCGCGCGCCCGGCAGGTTCGAGAAGTTGCGGACGAGGTTGGCGCCCCAATCCCCCGTTCCGACGACCGCGATTCCGATTCGATCCGACACCGCTTCCTCCACTTCTGGCGACACGGACACACCGGGACGACGCATGCGAACGGGCGAAGCTAACCCGCTCCCGAGCCGAGGGTCAACGCGAGGCCCCGCCTACGCGGCGAGGGGCTCGATGCCCTCCACGCGGTTGCGGCCGTTCCGTTTCGCCGTGTAGAGGGCGCGGTCGGCGGCTTCGATGAGCGACGTGACGGTGTCGCCGTCGCCGGGGTAGCAGGAAATGCCGATGCTGACCGTGATGCTGCCCAGCGGCGCGAGCGGGAACGCGTGGTTCGCGATGCAGGCGCGCAGGCGCTCGGCCACGGCCGCGGCGCCCGTCCGCTCGGTCTGCGGCAGGATCACGGTGAACTCGTCGCCGCCGTACTTGGCGACCAGGTCCCACGAGCGCACCTGGTGCGTGAAGAGCTGGGCGATCTCCTTCAGGAGGAAGCTGCCGCGCAGGTGCCCGTTGCGGTCGTTGTAGGTCTTCAGGTTGTCCACGTCGACCATGAGCAGCGACAGGTCCTGGCGGAAGCGGAGCGCGCGCTTGATCTCGCGGCGCAGCCCGGTCTTGAGGTAGCGGTAGTTGTAGACCTGCGTGAGGTCGTCGGTGACGGCCATCTTCTCGAGGCTCTCGGCCACGCGCAGGTTCTCGAGCATCGCCGCGCCCCACGAGGCGAGCAGCACCAGCGCGCGCGCGTCGCGGAACTGGAAGCGCGGCGCCTGGCGCCGGCGGTAGACCGCGAGGTAGCCCATCTGGTGTTCGCGCAGCCGCACGGGCACGAACAGCGCGGGGCCGGACTCGAGCCCCGGGCACGCCGCGGCGACCGCGGGCGGCCGCGAGTCCGACAGGTCCGCGAACACGCGGATCCCGCCGCCGGTCATGAACGAGCGGTCGAAGCTCGTCGCGTGGGTCGTGTGCTCGGTCTCGCCCGGTCCGGGGTCGTCGCGACGCACGGACCAGCGGTCCAGGTGGCGTCCGGTGACCAGCGAGAGCACGGCACCATCGGCTTCTGCCTGCTGCATGGCGTGCTGGAGGAGCGCACCGACCAGTTCGGGCCGCGAACGTGGCGCCGAGCGGCCCGTCAGCTCCATCAACGCACTGAGGAGTTTCCTGCGTCCGAGCATGGTTTCTCCGCTGCGAGTGGGGCAAATCCCACGCACAGGTGGCAATGCCTGTGCCACCGGGGAATCGCGCTCAGCGGCCTCGCGCACCGGCCGCGAGCCGCAGCCCCAGCCACACCGTCCGCACCCCGAAGCCGGCCAGCCCGGCGACCAGCAGCACCCACCCCGCGGTCCGCTGCGGGGGCGACAAGGGCAAGTCGGCGTACGACTTGGTCCAGACCGCCAGCGCCCAGCCGAGCACCACCGTGAGCGCCGCCGACAGAGCGGCCTGCGCCGCAAGCCAGGCCACCGGGGCACCGAGGTCGGCGCCGCCCGCCCGCGCGGCGTGCGCCGTTTCGCCCGCCTCCCCCGTTGCAGCCTGCACGGTCCGGGCGGCCGCGGCGGGATTTTGACCAAGCGCCCCGCCGCGCCGGGCAACCCACAGCCGGGAGGCGCCGACGAGGAACGCGCGCCGCGAGACCACCGTGAAGCCGGCCGCGGCGAGGTCGGCCTCGAACTCGGGCCCGCTGCCGAACTCGAAGATCGACTCGCTCAGGTAGCGGTAGGCGCTCGGGTCCGGCGAGAGCCGGCCGAGCAGCGGTATGCCGTGGCGCACGTACGCCGCGAGCAGCGGCCGGAGCGGCCCCGGGCCGGGCGCGGTCGCCTCGAGCACGACGAGCAGGCCGCCGGGGCGGATGACGCGCGCGATCTCGGGCAGCGATGCGGAACGCGGCCGCAGGTTGCGTATGCCGAAGGCGACCGTGACCGCGTCGAGCGCGCCGTCGCGCAGCGGCAGCCGGAAGCCGTCCGCGCACGCGAGGCGCGGCGCCCAGCCTTCGGTGCCCTGCTGCGCCTGCGCGACCTCGAGCATGCCCAGGCTCACGTCCATGCCGAGCAGCGTGCGGCCGGGGCGCCTCAGCCCGGTGAGCGAGACGCCGCTGCCGGTGCACAGGTCGAGCACGACGCGGGCGTCGCCGGGGACGGCGCGGGCCATGGCTTCGCGCCAGGCGCCGTCCTGGCCGAGCGTCATGAGCCGGTTGAGAAGGTCGTACCGCGCCGACACGCCGTCGAACATCGACGCCATGGCGCGTGCGGCGTGCGGCTCGAAGCGTTCGGAGGCCATTCGCTGATCCGGGGGTCCGGGGGCCGGGGCCGCGCGGTGAGTGGTGCGCCCGACAGGAATCGAACCTGTAACCTTTAGCTCCGGAGGCTAACGCTCTATCCAATTGAGCTACGGGCGCACGGCGGGCACGGTTTATAGCACACCGGCGCGGGCCGGTCACGCCGCGCGACGCCGCAAGCGCGGTTTCAGCCGTCGCGGCACGAGAAAGCGTTGCGCACGGACGGCGCGAGGATGTTACGGTGCGGCGAATCGTACCTGTCGTTGAGCCCCGGGAAGCCTCGCCCGCCCCGCGAGTCGACCCTCCAACCCCCGCAAGGAGTGCGCACCGCGTGAGCACCGCTTCGGCGATGACCTTCCCGCTCCCCCCGATCATCCAGGGGGGCATGGGCATCGGCGTCTCGAACTGGCAACTGGCGCGGACGGTCTCGATGCTCGGGCAGTTGGGCGTGGTCTCGGGCACGGTGATCGACACGGTCATGGCCCGCCGCCTGCAGGACGGCGACCCCGGCGGCCACGTGCGGCGCGCCATGGAGCACTTTCCCATCCCCGGCGTCGCGGCCGAGGCGCTGCGGAAGTTCTTCCGCCCCGAGGGCGAGCGCGAGGAAGGCACGTACGACCTGCTGCCCATGTACCAGCAGGCGGTGAGCGCGGCCCG
>CAZIXL010000477.1:0-3283 GCA_964542885.1 uncultured bacterium | reverse complement strand
GTTGAACCCTTCAGGAGGTCACCCGTGGCCGAAGTCACGATGAAAGAACTGCTCGAAGCGGGAGTCCACTTCGGGCATCAGACGCGCCGATGGAATCCGCAAATGAAGAAGTTCATCTTCATGGAGCGGAACGGCATCTACATCATCGATCTGCAGAAGACGCTCAAGTGCATCCAGGACGCGCGCGCGGTGATCCAGAAGGTCATTCGCGGCGGCGGTCACGTGCTGTTCGTGGGCACGAAGAAGCAGGCGAAGCAGATGGTGGTCGAGGACGCGCAGCGTTCCGGCCAGTTCTTCGTCACCGAGCGCTGGCTCGGCGGCATGCTCACGAACTTCAAGACCATCCGCACGAGCATCAAGCGCCTCAAGGACCTCGACGCGATGGCCGAGGACGGCACGTTCGAGAAGCTCGCGAAGAAGGAGGTCTCGCGCCTCTCCCGCGAGCGGGAGCGCCTGCAGTTCGCCTTCGCCGGCATCAAGGAGATGCCGGGCCTGCCTTCGCTCGTGTTCGTCGTGGACACGAAGAAGGAGAAGATCGCGGTGGCCGAGGCGAACCGCCTCGGGATCCCGATCGTCGGCGTCGTCGACACGAACTGCGACCCGACCGTGATCAACTTCCCGATTCCGGGCAACGACGACGCGCTGCGCGCGATCAAGCTCTTCACGGGCTTCGTCGCCGACGCGATCGCCGAGGCGCGCTCCATGGCGCTCGAGGGTGCGGACCAGGAGACGGTCTCGTACGGCGGCGACTCCGGCGAGACCGCGGACACCGCGGCCCCGGCCAGCGCCTGACGAACACTCGAGTTTCCAGACGATCGAAACCAACGCGCCCGTCCGCGCGAAGCGCGCGTGGACGGGCGTTCCAACGCAGGGGAGCTTCATGACGATCACCGCGGATCTGGTCAAGTCGCTGCGCGAGAAGACGGGCGCCGGCATGATGGAGTGCAAGAAGGCCCTCACCGAGGTCTCGGGCGACCTCGACAAGGCCGTCGAGGTGCTGCGCAAGGCGGGCATCGCGAAGGCCGAGACGCGCACGGGCCGTGCCGCCTCGCAGGGCCGCGTCGAGGCGTACGTCCACGACGCGCGCATCGGCGTGCTGGTCGAGGTGAACTGCGAGACGGACTTCGTCGCGCGCACCGACGATTTCGGCCGCCTGTGCCGCGACCTCGCCATGCAGGTCGCCGCCGCGGGCGCCGAGTTCGTGCGCCGCGAAGAGGTGCCGGCCGAGCGCGTCGACAAGGAGAAGGAGATCTTCGCCGCGCAGCTCGCCAACGAGGGCAAGCCGGCGAACATCATCGACAAGATCCTGGTCGGCAAGCTCGACAAGTTCTACGCCGAGGTCTGCCTGCTCGAGCAGCCGTTCATCAAGGACGACAAGAAGTCCGTCGGCGACCTGGTGAAGGAGACCGCGGCCAGGACGGGCGAGAACGTCGTCGTGCGGCGCTTCGCCCGCTTCCGCCTGGGCGCGGAGTAACCTTGGCCGGCCCGTACCAGCGCATCCTCCTCAAGCTCAGCGGCGAGCTGCTCGCCGGGGAAGCCGGCCACGGCATCTCCGACGACGTGCTCGCCGGGCTGGCGGAGGAGATTCGCGACGTCCACGCCGCGGGCGTCCAGGTGGGCATCGTGCTGGGCGGCGGCAACATCTTCCGCGGGCTCGCCGGCAGCACGCGCGGCATGGACCGCGTCGGGGCGGACCAGATGGGCATGCTGGCCACGGTGATCAACTGCCTGGCCCTGCAGCACGCGCTCGAGAAGCGCGGCCTGTTCACCCGCGTCATGTCGGCGATCCGCATGGACCAGATCTGCGAGCCCTACATCCGGCGGCGCGCCGTTCGCCACCTCGAGAAGGGCCGCATCGTCGTGTTCGGGGCGGGCACGGGCAACCCGTACTTCACCACCGACACCGCGGCCGTGCTGCGGGCGATCGAAGTCGGCGCCGACGTCGTGCTGAAGGGCACCAAGGTCGACGGCGTGTACTCGGGCGACCCGATGCAGGACGCCGGGGCGACCCGGTTTGCGAGTATCGGCTACATGGATATCCTGAATCGCGGACTCAAGGTCATGGATTCGACCGCGATCTCGCTGTGCATGGACAACCGCCTGCCGCTCGTCGTGTTCAACGTCGGCGAGCGCGGGAACCTCGTGAAGCTCATGCGCGGCGAGCCGGTCGGCACCCGCGTGGGGGACTGATCGCCATGTCACACAAGCTGCTCACCGAAGGCGAAGACCGGATGAAGAAGGCCCTCGACTCCGTGCGCCACGAGTTCACCGGCGTGCGCACGGGCAAGGCGAGCCCGGGCCTGCTGGACACCGTCAAGGTCGAGGCCTACGGCACGACGATGCCGATCAACCAGGTGGGTTCGGTCACCGCGCCGGAGCCGCGCCTGCTGGTCGTGCAGCCCTTCGACAAGAGCCTCATCAAGGCGATCACGAAGGGCATCAACGAGGCCAACCTCGGGCTGCACCCGGCCGACGACGGCCAGGTGATCCGCATCCCGATTCCGACGCTGACCGAGGAGCGGCGCAAGGACCTCGTGAAGCTCATCTCGAAGTTCGCCGAGGAGGCCCGCGTCCACGTGCGCCAGGTGCGGCACGACGTCCTCAAGCACATCAAGGACGGCGAGAAGGACGGCGAGATCCCCGCCGACGACTCGAAGCACCTGCAGGCGGACGCGCAGAAGCTGACGGACCGCTACGTCGGCCTGATCGACGAGCTGCTCAAGAAGAAGACGGCCGAAGTGATGGAGGTCTAGGGATCCGCCCGGCCGCCGGGAGCGGCCGGGAGTCCCCGCACCGGACGCGGAGAGCGCTTGCCGACCCGACCCACTGCGGAAGAGCTGATCGCGCGCGGCAACCTCCCGCGGCACGTCGCCATCATCATGGACGGCAACGGCCGCTGGGCGAAGGCGCGCGGCGTGCCGCGCCTGATGGGGCACCGGGCAGGGCGCGATTCCGTGCGCGAGGTCGTGCGCGGGTGTGCGGCGCTCGGCGTCGAGGTGCTGACGCTGTACACGTTCTCGGTCGAGAACTGGCAGCGTCCCGCGCGCGAGGTGTCGGCGCTCATGACCATCCTGCGCCAGACCCTGCGCGCCGAGCGGAAGGAACTGCGCGAGAACAACGTCCGGCTGCAGGTGATCGGCAGGGCCGAGGAGCTGCCGACGCCGGTGCGCGCCGAGATCGCCGCGACCCAGGCGTACCTCGCGGATTGCGACGGGATGCTGCTGAACCTCGCGCTCTCCTACAGCGGCCGCGCCGACATCATCGACGCCGTGCGCCGTCTCGT
>CAZIXL010000476.1:0-3285 GCA_964542885.1 uncultured bacterium | reverse complement strand
CCGCTCGCGGGCGGCACCGACCTGTTCGTCTACCTGAACGCCGGCGTGCACGAGGGCCGGCGCTTCCTCGACCTGTCGCCGCTCGCCGAACTGCGGGGCGTCCGCGTCGAGAAGAACGGCTCGCTGCGCGTGGGTGCGCTGACCACCTTCCGCGAGATCGGCGCGCACCCGCTCATCGCCGCCGGCTGGCCGTCGCTCGCGGCCGCCGCGCGCGTCGTGGGCGCCGCGCAGATCCAGAACCGCGGCACGCTCGGCGGCACCGTCGCCAACGCCTCGCCCGCCGGCGACTCGCGGCCCGTGCGGCTCGCGCACGACGCCGTGGTGCGCGCCGTATCGATCCGCGGCGAGCGCTCGCTCGGCTTCGGCGCGCTCTACACCGGCTACCGCCGGCTCGCGCTGGCGCCCGACGAACTGATCGGCGCGATCGAGATCCCCGCGCCGCCCAGGGGCTCGGCGATGTTCTTCCGCAAGGTCGGCACGCGAGCCGCGCAAAGCATCTCGAAGGTCGTCTTCGCCGGGCTGCTGCACGCCGACCGCGGCGGCACGCCCGACGTGGTGCGCCTCGCGTGGGGCAGCGTCGCGCCGGTCCCCGTGCGCGCGTCGCGCGCCGAAGCCGTGCTGCTCGGCGCCAGGCCGTCGCGAGCGGCGGCCGACGCCGCGATCGAAGCGCTCGGGCAGGACATCGCCCCGATCGACGACATCCGCTCGGATCGCGAATACCGCATGGACGTCGCCCGCAACGTCCTCGCCCAGTTCCTGCGCACCGCGCACGCGGGGTACGCGCGGGGCTGAGGGGGAGGGCGATCGGGCGGGCCGGCGCCTCGCCGCGCAGGCCCCATCCCCGCTTCCCGCCGCCACATGCGTAGCCGTCGCAGCGCGCCGCGCCGGTCGCGCACAGCGGCCTCGAGCGTTCAGGGATCGGGCCCCCGCGCCGATAACTCCCGCTGCATGGACCGCGGGGCCGCTCCCCGGAGGGGGAGGGCCGGGTCCGACCGACAGGAGTCGCCGGTGTCGCCTTCCGCCCATCCCAGCCTGCAGGACATTCTCGACGCCTTCGCGCGGCTCGGCGAGCGCGTCGCAGCTTCCCCCAGCTCGCGACTCGACCCGTTCGTCTCCGTCTCGCTGCGTCGGGCCTGCGAGGAGCTGCGCCGCTTCATCCCGGGCCTCGACACCCCGCCGGACCCGGAGGCCGCGCGCTTCCTGGCGCGTGCCGCGTACGCGGCCATGGAGGACAACGACGCGCGCGAGGCCCTCTCGCGTGCGCTCCGCGGACTGTCCTTCTCCCCGCACCATCCGGGTCTCTTCTTCGTCGCCGCCACGGCCTGCTTCGAGTACGGGGCGGTCGAGGACGCGATCCGCCTGCTGCGCCACACCCTGTGGATCCACCCGGGGCACTCCGGCGCGCGTCGCGACCTCGAGGCCCTGAGCGCCTACATGGCCGAGCGCTGGAACGCGCCCGGCAGTTTCACCGCCGAAGAGGCCGCCGACCGGGAGGGGACCGGTGAGGACGGTCCGGAGCTGGCGTTCGACGACCTGGCGGAGCAGGAGTCGGGCTTCGTCTACGACGACGACGGCTTCGACGAGCGCTACGACGAAGACGAGGACCGCGCCGCTTGAGGATTCTCGTGGTCGCCGACGGATTCGAGGCGACCCGACCCGAGGAGACCGGCAGCTGGCTGGGAGAGCTGGCCGGCCGGCTCGTGCACCGTGGTCATCGCGTGACCGCGGTGCTCGCGCGTGGAACCGAAGACGACCCGCCCGGTGACGACCCGCCGGGCGTGACCGTGTGGCGCCCGAACGCCGGCGCGGTCGAGCCCACGCTGATGCAGGCGCTCGAGCAGTCGCCCGACGTGGTGCATCTCGCGTCGGCGGGGCCGTGGAGCGGCGACGCGATCCGGGCGCTCGTGCAGGCGCCGCTCGTGCTCGACGCGCACGGCTTCTGGCCCGTGTGCGCGGCCGGCGACCTCGTGCACCGGCCCACGCTGCGCGCGTGCCGGCTGCATCACCCGCACGAGGCGTGTGGCGCTTGCGCGGGGCTGCTGCACCTGCGCGCCATGGAGGTGCGAGACCCCCTCGGGCGCGAGGCGCGCGTGGTGCTGGCGCACACGGCCGAGGCGCGCGACCGGCTCGAGGCGGGCCTGCGGCGTGCGGTGGACCTGGTGCGCCCGGGCGTCGACGCGTTCGCCTTCACGCCCTCGCCGCGCGCGGCGCTCTCGCCCGACGTGGCGGCGCTGCTCGCGCCGGGGCGGCCGCCGCGCGTGCTGGTGCTGGGCGACGCGGGCGAGCACCGCGGCGCGGTCTCGCTCTCGGACCTGCTCGTCGCGCTCAACGCGCGCGTGCCGGGCGTCGAGATGGTCGTGCCCGACAGCGATCCCGACGAGCCCGCGGGCCCGCAGGTGCTGCTGACCGAGGCGAACGAGATGGGGCTGCTGAACCAGGTGCACGTGTTCGCGAGCGTGCCGCCGGCCGACGCGCCGGCGCTGTTCGCGTCGTGCGACGTGGCCGTGCTGCCGGGCCGCGTGCCGGCGAGCGGCGGCCTGCGCGTGATGCAGGCGCTGTCGGCGGGTGTGCCCGTCGTGGCGCACGACGCGGGCGCGATCGGCGAGCTGGTGACGAACGGCGTCGAGGGCCTGCGCGTGCCGGTCGAGCCGGTCGGCGCGTTCGCGCACGCGGTGGCGGCCCTGCTGCGCGATCCGCGCGAGCGCGCGGCCTACGCCGAGCGCGGGCGGCTCGCGGTGATGGAGCGCCACGACGTGGACCGCGCCGTGTTCGCGCACGAGGAGGTCTACCACCGTGCGCGCCGCCGCGAGGGCGGCGGGCCGGCGCGCGTCGCGGCCTGAGCGAACGCGCGTGCGCGGCCGGCCGGGCCGGTGCATGTGCGCGCGGCCGGGCGGTGACGGCTCGCTTGCGGGGACCCCACTGCGCGATTCGCCACCGCCCGGCGCTGGCGTCGGTGGCGGTGCGCCGTCGCGGCCGCTGTGCGAGACTCCGGGTTCGCTTGTCCCGGAGGACGCCCCTTCCATGCGCTGGACGATCCGCCTCGGATCCATCGTCGGCATCCGGCTCGAAGTGCACGTCACGTTCCTGCTGCTGCTCGCGGCGTTCGCGCTGTTCACGTCGTCGAGCCCGCGGGACGCGTTCCACACGACGCTGCACCTGCTGCTGCTCTTCACGTGCGTGGTGCTGCACGAGCTGGGGCACGCCCTCATGGCGCGCCGCTTCGGCATCGCAACGCGCGAGATCGTGCTGCTGCCGATCGGCGGCGTGGCGCGGCTCGAGCGCATG
>CAZIXL010000475.1:0-3289 GCA_964542885.1 uncultured bacterium | reverse complement strand
CGCGCGTCCGCGACCTCCGCCGGCGAGCGCAACGTGCGCACGGCGACGGCCAGCAGTTCCGAGAGGCGCGCGGCGTACGCCTCGCGGCGGTCCCAGGCCCCGCGCACGGCGGCCTCGAGGCGCGCGCGCGCGCCCCGCAGGTCGCCCGCCTCGCGCTGCAGCTCGGCCGAGAGCATCTCGACGTACGGGCCGTTCGAGTTCGCGATCCCGCGCTGCGTCGCCACGATCGCGCCCAGCGAGTCGAGCTCCGCGCGCATGCCGGACGTGTCGCCCGCGGCGACCGCCGAGTGCACGAGCGAGAGCCGCGCGTTGACCACCAGCGGGTGCCGGGGACCCAGGGCCTTCACGTAGGCCGGCAGCAGCTCGCGCATGGCCGCAGCCGACGCGGCTTCGTCGCCCAGCTCGGCGTAGCGGTTCGCGAGCCGCACCTTCGCGAACAGGGTCGGCAGGCCGGCTGGCCCGACGCGCGCGCGGGCGAGTTCGTACGAGCGCTGGGCGAGCTCGATCGACTCGGCCAGGTTGCCGGTGCGGTCCTCGAGCGTGGTCTGCCGCGCCAGCACGCCCTCGAGCAGGTCGCTCTTCGGGTCGCCGACCCGCTCCGCGAGGCGCCGCGCCCGCGCGAGCCATGCGCGCGCGTCGTCGAACTCGCCCAGGTCGGAGAGCAACTGGCCGTACTCGGCCAGCGCCGGCACGAGGTCGGGCGAATCGGGGCCCTGGACGGCCTGCCGCAACCCGATCGACGCCTCGAATCGTGCCCGTGCCTCGTCGTAGCGGCCGAGGCCGCGGGCCGCCGTCGCGACCCGCACCAGGTGCTGCGCCAGCGCGAGCGTGTCGGGCTTCGGGGCGAGCGAGTCGAGCCGGACGAGCGCGCGCGCGTGCCGGTAGGCGTCGTCGTAGCGCCCGAGCGCGTCGCAGACGACGTGCGAGTAGAGGTGCGCGTACGCGCGCCAGGCGTCGTCCACCGGCGCGTGCCGGTCCAGCATGCCCGCCGCCCGCTCGAGCAGGCCGGGCGCGACGCCGTCCCCGCTCGCGAGCTGCCAGTGCGACACGGCGCGAGCGACCAGCGCCTTGCCCAGCTCGATCGAGTCCACCGGCGCGCGAGCCTCGATGCGCGCCTGCACTTCGGTGGCCAGGCTCTCGGCGGCCGCCCAGCGGCGGGAGCCCTGGAACGCACGCACGCTGTCCCACTGCGCCGCGTAGGGCGACGCAGGGGGCTTGGCGGGGGCGGCGCGGCCCGGGGACGGAAACCCCACGGCCGCCAGCAGCAGGAGGATGGAGGGGAGGCCGGCTCGCATGGCGTGCCCGAGGATAGCCCAGCCCGCGGACCCACGGGGCGGGTTTCCTGCCCCGCGGCCGCCCGTCAGCGGCCCATCAGCCTCAGCACGCCGGTCGTCATCTGGTCGACGTAGGTGATGAGCAGCACGCCCACGCCGAGGATGAGCAGGAACGGCAGCACGTGCCGGTAGAGCGTCGGCAGGGGCTTCTCGAACCGCGACGAGCTCAGCAGCAGGTTCAGGCCCACGGGCGGGAACAGGAAGCCCAGCTCGAGGTTCGCGAGGAACACGACTCCCAGGTGCAGCGGGTCGATGCCGAACGCGGCGCCGATCGGCGCCACGAGCGGCGCCAGGATGACGATGGCCGAGTAGATCTCGAGCACGCTGCCCAGCACCAGCAGCACCACGTTGAGGACCAGCAGGAACACCCACGGCGAGTGGATGTGGGTCTTCACGAGCCCGAGCAGGTGGCTCGGGATCTGCGCGTCGACGAGCCAGCCCGTCAGGCCCAGGGCGCTCGCGAGCAGGATCAGCACCGCGCCGCAGAGCGCCGCCGCCTTCACGAGCACCCCCGGCAGCGCCCGGAACAGGTGGATGTCGCGCGTGACGAAGCACTCGATCACGATCGCGTAGGCGAACGCGAACGCCGACGCCTCGACGATGGTCGCGCGGCCGGTCGCGAAGAGCACCACGACCAGGAACGGGACCGACAGTTCCCACTTGGCGCCCCACGCGGCCGCGAGCGCCTCCTTCGGCGAGAACGGGTAGCGCCGCGCCTTCGCCTGGCCGCCCACGCGGATGCCGTAGAGCGCCACGATCAGGATGAGCAGCAGCCCGGGAAGCAGGCCGGCGATGAACAGCGAATCGGCCGGGACGTTGGCGACGACCGCGTACAGGATCACCGGCAGGCTGGGCGGCAGCAGCAGGCCGAGGCTGCCCGAGGCCGTGACGAGGCCGAGCGAGAAGCCCTCGGAGTACTTCTCCTCGCGCAGGATCGGGTAGAGCAGGCCGCCGAGCGCGATGATCGTCACGCCCGAGCCGCCCGTGAACGTGGTGAAGAGCGCGCAGACCGCCGCGACGAGGATCGCGATGCCGCCGGGCATCCAGCCGAAGATCGCGCGGAAGAACCGCACGAGCCGCGTGGCGGCGTTGGATTCGGCCAGCACGTAGCCGCAGGCCGTGAGCAGCGGGATCGCCGGCAGGGTCGGCGACACCATGAGCCGGTAGATGTCGGCCGTGACCGCCGAGACCGGCACGCCGTCGCGGAAGAAGAGCAGCAGGGCGATGCCGCCCATGGCGAGGAAGACCGGCGAGCCGAGCAGCGTCGCCAGCACGATGAGCGCGAGCAGCGGCACCCACGTCGACGCGGCGATCGCCGGCGCCAGGCCCATCGCGAAGGCCAGGCCGATGCACGCGAACGCGATCGCCTTCCCCCACCACCGGCGCGAGGCACCCAGCGCCAGGCGCACCGCGATCAGGCCGAGCGCGACCGGCATGATGCACTCGCTCACCCACACCGGCAGGCCGATCGCGAGCTTCGCACCCATGTCCCTGTCGACCGCGACCACGCCGGAGGCCGAGTACGCGAGCACCGCGCACAGCGCCGCCGCGACCGCCGACGAGAAGAGCCGCGCCGCGTCGCGCATCTTCGCGTGGCCCATCGCCTCGGCGGTCGAGAGCGTGAGGTGCTTGCCCTCGCGCGTCGCGAGCAGCCCGCCCAGGAACGCCAGCCACAGCGTGAGCTGCGCGCGGTAGGCTTCGCCGCCCGGCAGGAAGAAGCCGTTGATGGGCCGGCCGATCGCCTCGATCAGCGGCAGCGCCATCGACAGCAGGAACGCGGCGACCAGCGCGCCGCCTTCGACGCGATGGAGGAAGGCGACGAAGGGATGGGGCGTCGCCTGCGGCTGCACGGCCTCGTGGGTCATGGAGGAGCGCACCCTATCACGGCCCAACGCCGGGCGCTCCCCTGCCGCGGGCCGCCGGCGCCGCGCGTGCCGCCGCGCTCGTCGGGCCCG
>CAZIXL010000474.1:0-3291 GCA_964542885.1 uncultured bacterium | reverse complement strand
GTACAGGTCTTCGCGCAGGTCGGTGGATTCGGGGCCTTCGACCAGGTCCACGCGCGCGCCGGGATGCGCGGCCTCGAAGCGTTCGGCGAGCGGCTTCCAGAACGGGCGCTCGCTCGCGGGCAGCAGCACGCGCACGACGGCACCCCCGCCACGCGCGCCGCGCCCGGGGCCACAGCCTCTGGCCGCCAGCGCGACGAGCGCCGCCAGCGACAGCGCGGCCCACCCACGCGCGGTCAACGGCGAAGCTCCCGCATGCGCCGAGCTATCTCACACGCGGGCGTGGAGCCCAAGTGCCGCGGGTCGCCTTCGCGTGCGCGCTACCGGTAGATCGACTTGAGCCGACCCCAGCTCGTCGGGACCGTCGGCACGGCCATGCCCGGGAAGCCCTTGCACGAGACCACGTCCACGCCCGCGGGCAGGCCGCGGAAACGCAGCACGCAGTTCGCCTCGGACTGGTGCGCACCACCCGGCGACCGCCCGCCGTGGGCGCGCACGTGCAGCCGCTCGGGCTGGCCCGCCGTGATCGTGATCGGCATCGCGAGCACGTCGTGGTGGTCGAGCCGTCCCGTGAACAGGTGGTCGGCGTGCAGCACGCCGAGCGAGTCGGCGGCGTGCAGGAAGTCCACCGAGTAGTAGCCGCCGCAGCCGGAGCCGCCGCAGCCGTCGGTCCACACGGCGCCGTCCACGGTCAACTCGGCCGTGAGGCTCACCGGCGTGCCGGCCGGGACCCCGGTGAGGTCGTAGTCGTCGTACGCGTCGACGTACGGCCCGCCGAGCCAGCCCGACGAGTACAGGTAGACGACGCCCTCGACCGTGTTCCAGCGCGCGCTGCCCCGCTCGCCGGACGTGTCGAAGACGGCGGCGGTCGAGATCGAGCTGAGGACTCCGGCGAGCGACGCGGTGCTCGGCGGGCACGGCTCGGCGGCGCGCGCGGCCCCGGCCGCGAGGACGAACGAGGCGATCGCGATCGCCGTGAAGCCGGATCGAAGGGACATCGGGCCTCCCGAGTGGGCGGGGTGCCGCGTGCGGCGCGTGCCGGGTCGCGGCGGTCTCCGGAGCGCCGGCGATTGTCCCGCCGGGCACCGACGAGGCTCAAGCGCGCGTTTCGCCGCCCCGGGCCCGGCCCGGCCGCGCCGGACGGGGTCGCCCAAGAGGTGATGCGCCGTTCACTTGATCGGACTCTGGCGTCCCGACCGGGGTCCGGCTTCGGCCACGGCCCACCCTGACATCCGCTCAAACCGCACCGATTGGTGACATCCCGACCGAAATCGGACCTTGACTCGCGACGCCGGCCGCCCGATATTGTGAACGGTCGTTCACATCGAGGAGGCCATGAAGCCGACACGCATGAGCGGGGACGAGCGCCGGGACCAGATCGCACGCGCGGCGCTCGCGATCGTCGACGAGCAGGGCAGCGGCGCGCTGAGCATCGCCTCGGTCGCGCACCGCGTCGGCGTCGCGCCGTCCGCGCTCTACCGCCACTACCCCGACAAGGACGCGATGCTCGTGGACATGCTCGGCCGACTCACGACCGGCGTCCGGGCCAACCTCGACCGCGCACTCGAGGAGTCGAAGGCCGACGCGCTCGAGGCGCTCGGCGCCTTCCTCAACCGGCACGTCGCGTTCGTTCTCGAGAACCGCGGCTTCCCGATGCTGATCTTCTCGGACCTCGTGCTGCAGCACGCCGGCCGCCGGGCGTTCATGGCCGCGATGCTCGAGCGCTTCCGCTCCGTCGTCGCCGGCCTCCTGCGCGAAGGCCAGCGGCAGGGCCGCGTGCGCGCGGACCTCGACCCCGAATCCGCAGCGTTCGCGTTCCTCGGCCTGTTCATGCCCGCCGCGCTCGCCTGGCACCTGTCGGGCGGCCGCACCGACCTCGCGGGGACGGTGCGGCGCGCGTGGGCCATCTTCGTCGCCGGCGTCCAGGCCTCGCCCCGGCCGGCATCCCGCGCGCGTGGAGCGCGCCGCACCCACCGCCAGGAGAAGCGCTCATGAGCCGCCGCCCGCCCCGAATCGTCCTCGTCCCGATCGTGCTCGTGATCGCGATCGTCGCGATCGTCCTGTTCCTGCGCGGCCGCGGCGGCGCGGGAACGGTCGCCGCGACCGGCACCGTCGAGGCCACCGACGCCGCGCTCGGCTTCACCGTGCCGGGCCGGCTCGAGGCCGTGACCGTGCAGGAAGGCGACACGGTCTCCGCGGGCCAGCGCATCGCCTGGCTCGACCGCTCCGAGACGATGGGCCGCCGCGACCAGGCGGCGGCGCAGGTGAAGGCGGCCAGGGCGCAGTTGCTCGAGGTCGAACGCGGCTCGCGGCCCGAGGAGATCTCGGCCGCCCGCGCGGCGGAGCGCGCGGCGGCCGACCGGCTCGCCGACGCCCAGCGCGACGCCGAGCGCATGAAGGCGCTGCGGGAGCGCAACGTCGTGAGCCAGCAGGACTACGACAAGGCCATGACGGCGCTCGAAGTGGCCCGCAGCACGCACGTGCAGGCCGCCGAGCAGCGGCGCCTGGTCGAGCTCGGCCCGCGCCCCGAGAAGCGCGAGGCGGCGCGCGCGCAGCTGGCGGCCGCGCAGGCCACGCTCCAGACGCTCGAGGCCACGCTCGCGCAGATGGAGGTGCGCGCGCCCTTCCCCGGCACGATCACCGTGCGCAATCGCGAACCGGGCGAGATCCTCTCCGCCGGATCGCCCGTCGTGACGCTGCTCCATCGCGACGACCGCTGGGTGCGCATCT
The DNA here is from genome assembly GCA_964542885.1 of uncultured bacterium. Lineage (GTDB taxonomy): Bacteria > Eisenbacteria > RBG-16-71-46 > RBG-16-71-46 > RBG-16-71-46 > CAIXRL01. The sequence continues at coordinate 564 of CAZIXL010000474.1, read as the reverse complement.
ACGTGCCCGAGAACCGCATCGGGGCCGTGCGCATCGGCGGGAAGGCCACGATCACGTCGGACACGTTCCGCGACCGGCGGTACGAGGGCGAGGTGACCGCGATCGCCTCCGAGGCCGAGTTCACGCCGAAGACCGTCCAGACGCGCGAGGAGCGCGTGAAGCTCGTGTACGCGGTCAAGGTGAAGATCACCGGCGATCCCGCCCACGACCTCAAGCCCGGCATGCCGGCCGACGTCGTGCTCGAGGCCGCCTCGAAGTGACCGGCGATCCCGCGCTCTCGGTCCGCGGCCTCACGCGCCGCTTCGGCGAGTTGACGGCGGTGGACGGGCTGTCGTTCGACGTGGCCCGCGGCGAACTGTTCGGGCTCGTGGGCCCGGACGGCGCCGGCAAGACCACGACGCTGCGCATGCTCGCGGGCGTGCTGCCGCCGAGCGGCGGCGACGCGGTCGTGCTGGGCACGAGCGTGGCGCGCGATCCCGAGCGCGTGAAGCACGACCTCGCGTACATGTCGCAGCGCTTCGGTCTCTACGGCGACCTGACCGTGCGCGAGAACCTCGAGTTCTA
>CAZIXL010000473.1:1407-3293 GCA_964542885.1 uncultured bacterium | reverse complement strand
CGGCGGCCCTACAGCGCGAACCTCGGGCTCGAGAAGGTCGGCATCTCGAACTCCGACCGGGGCAAGATCGCCGTCAACGACCGCCTGCAGACGAGCGTGCCGAGCGTGTACGCGATCGGCGACGTGACCGACATCAAGCAGCTCGCGCACTTCGCGAGCGCGCAGGGCAAGGCCGCGGTCGAGATCATCGCCGGCCACGCCGCGCAGACCAACTGGCGCGCGGTGCCCGCCGCCACGTTCACGAGCCCCGAGATCGCCAGCGTCGGCCTGACCGAGTCCGAGGCGAAGGCCGAGGGCCGCAAGGTCAAGGTCGGGCGCTTCCCGTTCCGCGCGCACGGCCGCAACATCGCCGACGCCGAGATCGCCGGCTTCGTGAAGCTCGTGGGCGACGCCGACACCGACCAGGTGCTGGGCGCGCATATCATCGGCGCCAGGGCGAGCGAGCTGATCCACGAGTGCTCGCTGGCGATCGGCGCCGACCTGAACATCGCCGACCTCGCGCAGGCGATCCACGCGCACCCGACGATGATGGAGGTCATCGGCGAGGCCGCCGAGGACGCCGACGGCCACGCCATCCACCTCATGCGCACGGAAGCGCGCGCGACCGCGAAGAGCTGACCGGGCTTCGCGGCTGGCAGGGAAGCAGGACGCCCGCGGGGCGCAAGCCTCGCGGGCGTCGTCGCGTCCGGGCGGCTGCTCCGCGCTAGCGGCTGCCGTCCACCTCGTGCAGGAACGTGCGCAGGGCCGCCACGTACTCGGCCGGGTGGTCGGCCATCGCGCAGTGACCCGCGTCGGGAATCACGACCAGCTTCGAGCCCTTGACGAGGCCCTGGTAGTACGCGGCCGTCGCGGGGCGCGCCTCGTCGTACTCGCCGACCAGGAAGAGCGTCGGCAGGTCGAGCCGGCCCAGGTCCGCGGTGCGGTCGTAGTGCTTGAGCGTGCCCGTGATGGTGAACTCGCTCGGGCCCTCCATGTAGCCGTAGACGAACGCGCCCATGTGCGCGAACGCGCTGTCCATGGCGGCGGGCCAGGGCTGCATGCGGCACAGGTAGCGCGAGTAGTACTCGCCCATCGCCGCCTGGTAGGCGGGGGTCTCGAACGCCCCCGCGGCTTCGGCCGCCTGGATCACGCGCTGGACCGAGTCGGGCAGCGTCGCGAGCAGCGTGTCGGCGTCGGCCTCCCAGCGCGGGATCGACAGCGCGGGCCCGGCCAGGACCACGCCCTTCACGCCCGCGGGCTCGCCGAGCAGGTAGTCGGTCGCGAGCATCGAGCCCCACGAGTGCCCGTACAGGATCACCTCGTCGAGCCCCAGCGCCTTGCGCACCTGCGCGAGGCGCTCGACGTAGCCCTCGACGGTGTAGAGCGACGTGTCCTGCGGCGCGTCGGAGCGCCCGCACCCGAGCTGGTCGTAGAAGATCACCGGCCGCTCGTCGCCGAGCGCGGCGAGCGATTCGAGGTAGTCGCTCGGCACGCCCGGCCCGCCGTGCAGCACGAGCAGCGGCGTGCCCTTGCCCTGGCCCACGACCCGGTACCAGACCTGGCCGCCCGTGACGTCGATCCGGCCTTCACCGGGTGGCGGCACGTGCCGCGCGGGGGCGCAGGCGAGCGGGGCTGCGAGCGCGAGGAAACCGAGTGCGGCGGCGACGCGAAGCGCGGACCTCATGGGCTGGCCTCCGGGGCGGGACGGGGTGGTGCGGCAGTGCGACGGTCACGGGCCCGGCGCTCGCGGAACACGAACGGCCGGGCCCGGACGCGGACTCTACCGCACCGCCGCCGCCACCGGGGCGGGCGCGGGGGGGGGGGGGGGGCGCCCCCCCGCCACGGTGGGGGGGCCACAGAGGACACGGCAAGCGCGGGGGCGCCGCCCCGCCGAGGGGGGGGCGGAG
>CAZIXL010000473.1:0-1397 GCA_964542885.1 uncultured bacterium | reverse complement strand
CACGTCGGGGTCCAGCACCAGCTTCTCGGGCTGGAAGTCGCAGCGGATCGTGACGGGCTTCGACTCGCCGGCCGCGAGCGTGATCGGCGTGCGCGCGTCCAGCCAGCGCTTCGCGTCCTTCTTCTTCGGATCGGGCCAGCGCTCGCCCATCGCGGCGGCGACGTCGAACGTCATCGTGCCGGTGCCGATGTTGCGGACCTCGGCGGTCACCTTCCAGCCCTTGCCCTCGCGTTCGAGCTTCGCCTCGTCGATCAGGTAGTGCGGCACCACGACGTGGAAGAACCACTGGCCCGCGAACGCGTCGAACGCGGTCGTGTCGGCGGCGTGGCGGCGCTGGATCGCCAGGTAGTTCTCGAGCGCCGCCGGGTCCTTCGAATCGCGGTAGGTGGCCATGTACTCGCGGATGCCGGCGAAACTGCGCTCCTCGCCCATGAAGCGGTGCAGCATCCACATGGCCCAGCCGCCCTTGTCGTACCAGATCCGGTCGTCGCCGGGCAGCGCGCCGTCGAGCTGCACCAGCGGCCGCTCGGAGTCCGCGCGGCGCGTGCGGCCGTAGCGCGTCTCCATCGACTTCGCGAACTCCTCGCGCTGGCGCTCGCCGCGCACCTGGCGCGTGAGGAGCAGCGTCGAGAAATGCGCGAAGCCCTCCGACAGGACGTTCGCGCCGGGCCCGTCGGAGACCATGGCCATGTTCGGCCACCACTGGTGCGCCGACTCGTGGGCGGCGATCCAGAACGCGGCGTTCGCCTCGGGCTTGGAGCGCGTCAGGAACCCGATGTTCTCGCTGAACGTGATGTTGCCCGCCGGCGCCTGCGCGTAGGTGGGCCAGCCCGCGAATTCCGACAGCCGGAGCGTCTTCCACGGGTAGGGCGCGAACCACGCGCCGTACCAGCGCCGCGCGCCCGCGAGCGCGTCGAGCATCTCGTCGACGTTGTACGGATGGCGGCGGTCGTAGTACAGGGCCACGCCGTCGCGCTTCTTCACGGCCCAGCGCCCGGCGATCAGGTTGAAGATCCGCACCGGGTGGTCGGTGCGCCACTCGGTCACGCGCCGGCCGGCCTTCACGGTCTCCGACACGCACTCGCCGGTCGCGTTCACCTGCAGGTCGGCGGGCACGTCCACGCGCATGTGCACGTCGTGCCACTGCGTGGCCGCGGCGATGCTCGCGTGCTTGCGCGGGTCCTTCCACCAGTCGGCGGGCCACTCGCGCGGGTCCGAGTCGTTCTTGTCCTTCTCGATCCCGAGGTCGGCGAGAAAGCCGAGCTGGGGCACGAACGACGGGCCCTCGAAGCCGGTCAGCTGGATGCTCGCCGGGGTGATGAACTCCATGCCGTGGGCGCCGTTCTTCGAGATCCCGTACGGGTGCCGCGCCGAGTACGTGAAGCCCAGGCGCAGCG
>CAZIXL010000472.1:0-3295 GCA_964542885.1 uncultured bacterium | reverse complement strand
GAGGACCCGGCGCGGCTGGTGTTCCGGTACACGGCGCACGGGAAGCCCGAGTTGGAACCGCGTGCGTACCCGGCAGGCGCGCCGCCGCATTTCAGCCTCGCGCACTCCGGCGACCTCGCGGTCCTCGCCGTCGCGCGCGGGCACGCGCCCGGCGTCGACGTGGAGCGGGTGCGGGCGCTGGAGCGTCCCGACGACCTCGCGCGCACGGTCTTCTCGCCCGCGGAAGTCGCCGAGTACCTGGCGCTGGCCGCGCACGAGCGCGAAGCGGGCTTCTTCAACGGCTGGACGCGCAAGGAGGCGTGGCTCAAGGCGCGCGGTGAAGGGCTCGCCGGCGACCTGGCCGGGTTCGACGTCTCGCTGGCACCGGGGGCCCGGCCGCGCCTCTGCCGCGTGACGGATGCCCCCGGGGAGCCCGGGGCGTGGACGCTCGAAGCCTTCGTGCCGCTGGCGGGCCACGTGGGCGCCGTGGCCGTGCGCGATCCCGGCTGCCGCGTGCTCGCCTGGCAGTTCGCGTTCGCATCGTGAACGGCGCGGGGCTTCCCTCGGGGGAGCGTGCGCGGGCCGCCGCGTTGACCCGCCCCGGGGGCCTTTCTAAGGTGGGCACTCACGAGAGGAGAAACCTGCCATGAAGATCTGCTTCCCGACCACCGACGCGCGCGGCCTCGACGCCCCGCTCTCCGACCATTTCGGACGGGCGCCCTCGTTCACGTTCGTCGAGCCCGCGACGGGCCACGTCGAGGTCGAATCGCTGGTCCACGTCGAGCACGCGCACGGTCACTGCAATCGCGCCGCGACCGTCGCGGCGGCGAACGCGGGCGTCGTCGTGTGCCGCGGGCTCGGTCGCGGGGCGCTCGAGCGCCTGTCCGGCATGGGCGTGCAGGTGCTGGCGACCGGCGAGGCGACGGTGCGCGACGCGCTCGCCGCCTGGTCGGCCGGCCGCCTGCAGCCCCTCGGTGCCGACTCGACGTGCGTGAGCGGTGGTGGTTGCGGGCATCACGACCACGACCACGACCACGGGCACGCGCACGACCACGAGCACCACTGACCGTCGCCGGCGTGGGCCCGGCCCACGTCCGCCCGCGCCAGCCGGCCGAGGTCTCGGGCCGCCTCCACTCGAGGCTCGACGCCAGCGTCGATGTTCCGAGGCCGGCGACCTGGCCCCGGGGCTTCTGCTTCGTCCGCATGCGGGCGGCCGAGACCGAGCTGCGGCGGCGGCTCACCACCGTCCGCTGACGGGCTACGCGCGGGCCCGCCGCGTGCCGGCCGGCGCGATCGCGGGCGCGCTCAGGCGCGGCGAAAGACGTCGGTGTTCACGTACTTGAGTCCGGAGTCCGGCAGCAGCGTGACGACGGTCGCACCGCGCCCGAGGCGCGCGGCCTCGCGCAGCGCGGCGATCACGTTGGCGCCGCCCGAAGTGCCCGTGAAGAGCGCCTCCTCGCGCGCGAGCCGCCGTGCCATGGCTTTCGCGTCCGCGGTCGCGACGGCCTCGAGGCCGTCCACGAGCGCGGCCTCCCAGAGCGGCGGCGTGTAGCCGATGCCGACGCCCTCGATCTTGTGCGGACCCGGCGCGCCGCCGGCGAGCACGGCGGACTCGGCGGGCTCGACCGCCACGACGCGCACGTCCGGCCGCCGGCGCTTGAGCACGCTCGCGACGCCGCGCAGCGAAGCCGACGTGCCCACGCTGTGCACGAAGGCCGTCACCCGCCCCGCCGTCTGCGCCCAGATCTCCTCGCCGAGCGGATGGTAGCCGGCGACGCTGTCGAGGTTCTCGAGCTGGTTCGTCCAGTACGTCCCGGGCTCGCGGCTCAGCGTGCGCGCGGCCTCGATCATGTCGAGTATCAGCTGCTTCGTCGTGAGCCCGCCCTCGCTGGGTACGAGGGTCAGCTCGGCACCGAGCGCGGCCATCTGGTCCAGCTTCTCGCGGCTGAACGCCTCCGACGTGACGATGCGCAGCCGGTAGCCGCGCGCCGCGCACACCAGGGCGAGCGATGCGCCGGTGCTGCCGCCCGTGTACTCGACCACGGTGCCGCCCGGCCGCAGGCGGCCGTCGGCCTCGGCGCGGGAGATCGCGGCGAGGGCCATGCGGTCCTTCATGCTGCCGGTGGGGTTTTCCCACTCCAGCTTGACCCACACCTCGGCGCTTCCTTCCGGCACGAGCCGGCGGAGGCGGACGAGCGAGGTGTCGCCCACGGCCTGCAGGATGTCCACGGTTTCGGTCCCTTCGTCGAAATGAGGCGGGCGATGCGCGGTCCCGTGCATGATCCACGCGCGATAGCGACCTGTCACGTCCGCGAGCCGCGAGGAGAAACCCTGGCGGCTTCGAGCCCTCGCGCCCGGACCCCGTCGGCGCAGGCGCGGCGAGTCGACTTCAGTGGTCGGGCGTCCTGCCGAGACTGTGGCCGAACGCATGCCGCCGGAACGGCCCGTCGCCCCGGGTGCCGTCGCCGACGGCGGGGGCACTCCAGGACGCATGGCACAGACGAAGCCGAACCGGATCGGGGCACGCGCGCGGTGGATCCCGGGCGGGCTCGCGGCCGCCGCCGCCTCGCCGTTCGGGGCCTGTCCCGTCGCGGCCGCGACGGCGCTCGCCACGCCGGGCGCGCGAACGGCCGCGGGAGCCGGGACCGTGGTGGCGGTACTGGCGGTCGGCGTACTGGCGATCGGCGCCTTCCACCTCGTGCGGATGCTCGAGCGGCGCAAGCTCCAGCACCAGCTGCGCCGGCTCACGCGCCTCGCCAACCGCGTCGGCCGCGGCATGGCCCACCTGGACGCGCGCGGCCGCGTCGAGTGGGCGAACGCGTCCTTCGAGCGGCAGTTCGGCGGCGTCGCCGGGTCTCTCCACGGGCGGTCGATGCTCGACCTGCTGGCACCGGAGTCCGAGGACGAACGCACGCAGGCAGGTGAGCTGGCGCGCGCGCTCGCGGAGGCACGCGAGGTGCGGACCGAGTTCCGGCACGTTCCCCCGGATGGGACGGAGCAGCGCCTGGAGGTGGACCTGCAGGTACTGCGGTCGCGGTCGGGCGGTCCGGCGGGTTTCGTCGCGCTGGTGGACGACGTGACGGAGGCGCGCCGCACCGAGCACGAGCGGCACCTCGCGCAGTCCATGCTCGAGCACGCGCCCGACGCCGTCTTCTGGGTCGGCATGGACGCGCGCATCCGCTTCGCGAACCAGGCCGCTTCGCGGCTCACGGGCTACGCGCACGACGAACTGCTCCGCATGTCGATCGTCGACCTGCAGCCGGGGCTGGATCAGGAGCAGTTCGTCGCCATGCACGCGCAGCTGCCGCCCGGGCAG
>CAZIXL010000471.1:0-3297 GCA_964542885.1 uncultured bacterium | reverse complement strand
GAGTTCGACGGCGGCACCTCGTTCCCTTCGGGGCACGCGTCGATCGCGTTCGAGCCGGCCAGCGCCGGCGCGTACGCGCTGGCGACGACGGTCGCGATCCAGCGCGTGGATTCGCGCAACCACTGGCCGTCGGACGTGATCGTGCCCGCGGTGACGGGCTCGTTCATCGCCCGGACCGTCGTGCAGCGCTCGAGCCGGCCGCGCACGTGGGCGTTCGCGCCGGTGCTCCGGCCCGGTGCGGGGCCGGGCGTGCAGGTCGTGGTCGCGTTCTGACGCGGCCCGGCCGGACGGGGAGGGCATGGCCGAACACGTGACGATGCTGCGCCCGGGCGCCACGGGCTCCCCGGGCCGGCACGACCCGACCGCCTCGCTGCCGCCCGACCTGCTCGCGCAGGTGCGCGGGCGCGTGCGGCTGCTCGCGCTGCTGATCCTCACCGCCTCGGCGGTGGATCCGCTCATCTACGCGCTGCGCTGGGTCTACTCGGTCGCGACCGGCACGCCGCTGCCGCCGGGCTTCCTGGCCTCGATCGGCTTCCAATTCGCGGGCGTCGGGGTGGTCGCGATCTCGGCCACGCTCGCGTGGGTCGCGAGCAACCCGCGCATTCCGGCCGCGCGGCTCATCGCGGTGGGCCTCGTCTACGAGTTCCTGGTCTGCGCCGACCTCTCGGTGCGGTCGAACTGGCTGCTGTACCTGAACGACGGACGGCTCCCGACCCTCACCTGGGTGCCCGCGATCGTGATCCTGTTCCCGCTGGTCCTGCCCGGCCCGCCGCGCCGCATGCTGGTCGGCGCCATCGCGGCGGCCGCCACGGCGCCGCTCGCGCTGGCGCTGCTCGACCGGCTGGGGCTGGTGCACGGAACGTCCGATGCGTTCGGGCAGTCCATCGTGGGCTCGGCGCTCGCGGTCGGCTTCGCGTACATGGGCGCGCGCGTCGTGTACGGGCTGGGACGCGAGCTGGCCGCCGCGCGCGAGTTGGGCAGCTACCGGCTCGAGGAGAAGCTGGGCGAGGGCGGCATGGGCGAGGTGTGGCGCGCGCACCACCGGCTGCTCGCGCGGCCGGCCGCGATCAAGCTGATCCGCCGGCCGGGGGCGGACGGCGTGCCCGGGCGCATCTCGCGCGAGGCCGTCGCGCGCTTCGAGCGCGAGGCGCGCGCGACGGCCATGCTGCGCTCGCCGCACACCGTGAACCTGTTCGACTTCGGCGTGGCGCAGGACGGCTCGTTCTACTACGTCATGGAGATGCTCGACGGCCTCGACGCGAACACGTTCGTGCGGCGCTTCGGGCCGCTGCCCGCCGCGCGCGTGGTGTTCCTGCTGCGGCAGGTGTGCCACTCGCTCTCGGAGGCGGAGTCGGTCGGGCTCGTGCACCGCGACATCAAGCCCGCGAACCTGTTCGTGTGCCGCTACGGCGAGGACCACGACTTCGTGAAGGTGCTCGACTTCGGGCTCGTGAAGGCGCTCGCCGGCGACGGCGAAGCCGACCCGGGGCTCACGCAGGAGAGCGTCGTGCAGGGTACGCCCGCGTTCATCGCACCCGAGCAGGCGCTGGGCCGCACCGACCTCGACGCGCGCGTGGACCTGTACGCCACCGGCTGCGTCGCCTACTGGCTGCTCACGGGCCGGCTCGTCTTCGACGGCGCGACCCCGACGGCGCAGCTCGTGCACCACGCGCACTCGGCGCCCGCGGCGCCGTCCACGCGGACGGAGTTGCCGATCCCCGCGTCGCTCGACCGGCTCGTGCTCGCGTGCCTCGAGAAGGATCCGGTGCGCCGCCCGCAGAGCGCCCGCGAGCTGTCGCAGCGGCTGGCCGAGGTCGAGGGCGCCGGCGCGTGGACGGCCGAGGACGCGCGCGCGTGGTGGGCGCGCCACCTGCCCGCGCGGGCGTGAGCGAAGCCTAGGGCTTCGCGCCCGACCCGGGCGCCGCCGCCTCGCTCGAGGGCAGCAGCATGTCCTCGAAGAAGAACGCGGCCAGCTCGGCGCGGCCGCCCAGTCCGGACTTGCGGTACACGCTCACCGCGTGCTGGCGGAGCGTGCGCTCGCTGCGCCCCGTGAGCGCCGCGGCTTCCTTGTGGCTGTAGCCCTTGAGCAGGAAGAGCGCCGTGTCCTTCTCGGCCGGCGTCAGCGCCCACTCGTCGAACTGGCGGTCCATGGCCTCACCGAGCCCGCGGAGCGCGTTCTGGGCGAGCGCCTGCCAGTGGTCGCGCTCGGCCTGGCGGCTCGCGAGCGCGGCGCGCACGCCCTCGAGCGAGCGCTCGGTCTCGCGCCAGCCGCGCAGCAGCAGCACCGCCGCGGCGACCCCGGGCAGGATGAACGCCAGCTCGACCAGCGCGTGACTGCCCCGCCACACGCTGGGCGAGTCGGTGGCCAGGTCGGCGATGCCGGCCAGTGCCATGGCCGCCAGCAGCCAGGCCACGACGAGGCGGGTTCGCGAGCTTCGCTCGTTCGAATGGGTATCCGTCATTTGCCGGAGGGTCGGTGTTCCAATCACTTGCGGGGGCACGATACGGCATCCGCCCGAAGCGGAGGAAGCGGGCCCGGGACTAGCTTGCCGGTGTTCCGAAACCAGGCCGCGTTCCCACTCCCGGAGGCATTGCCATGTTGCCCACCCGCAAGGTCGCCCTCGCGATCGTCGCTCCCGTCCTGCTGATCGCCGGCATGCAGGTCGTGCCCTACGGCCGCGACCACTCGAACCCGCCCGACGGCAAGCTCGTGGCGTTCGACTCGCCCGCCACCGAGGACCTGGCCCGCAGGGCCTGCTTCGACTGCCACAGCAACCAGACGAAGTGGCCCTGGTACTCGAACCTGGCGCCGGTGTCGTGGCGCATCCAGAACCACGTCGACGAGGGCCGCGCGAAGCTGAACTTCACGGCATTCGATGCGGCGAACGAGAAGATGACCGACGCCGCCGGCGACGCGGGCGAGGAGGTCACCAAGGGCGAGATGCCGCCCTCGGACTACCTGCTCGCGCACCCGGAGGCGCGGCTGACCGCGGAGGAGAAGCGCGCGCTGGTCGCCGGGCTCGACCGCACGTTCGCGGCGTTCGCCGAGGGCGGTGAAGGCGGTGGCGGTGCGGGCGCCGGCAAGGCCGCGGAGGCCGGCGAGCGCGGGGAGAAGGGCGAGCGCGGAGAGGATCGCGACTAGGACCTCGAGGCATCGCCCGGACCGGGCGGGCGGGTCCCGGAACCTGCCCGCCTCGGAACTTCCGCCCGGTGGGGCCGAGGTCGGGCCCGCGGGCGGGGGGGGGGGGGGGGGCCGCCCCCCCCGCCGGCGGGGGGGGGCGCGGGGGGGGGGCGGGG
>CAZIXL010000470.1:0-3316 GCA_964542885.1 uncultured bacterium | reverse complement strand
CGGGTCGCGCCCGCCGCCGGCGCCGCGCCGGCGGTGGCCCGCGAGCCGTGAGCGGCACGCCGCCGCGCGCGGCTACTTCATGAGCACGAGCGCCCGCGTGCGCTCGCCGCTCGCCGAGCGCAGCCGCAGCCGGTAGACGCCCTCGGCCAGGCCCTGCGTGGCGACGTGCACCTGTGTGGCGCCCGCGGCGGGCAGCTCGCGCGCATCACGCCACACGCGCCGACCCGCGACGTCGAACAGCTCGAGCTCGGCACGGCCGCTCGCGGGCAGCGCGAAGCTCACGGTCCAGCCGTCGCGCGTCGGGTTTGGCCACGGCGGCGCGAGCGCGAGCATGGGCGGTGAGGGCGGCGGCACGGCGAGCACGCCCTGGGTGGTGACCTTCTGGAAGACCATGTCGGAGAGCAGCCCCCCGTAGCTGGGGTTCGGGTGCCACCAGGCGACGAGGGCCTCGTTGCCGTCCGCGCCGGGCAGGAGCCCGGCAATGCTCTCGTTGTCCGCCGTGCCCGCAAGTGACGTGCCGTCGAGAGTCCAGCCCGGTGCCGCATTGCCGGTCGCGTCGAGCAGGGTGGCGTACGGGTCGCTCGCGCCCGAACGCGCGTCGGCCCACGCCACGAACAGCGAGCTGTTCGCCCCGGGCTGGACGAGCATCCCGAACGGCGCCACCCCGGGTGCCCCGACGGCGACGCCCTCGGGTGAGCCCGGCCAGGCGGGATCGCCGCCCACCAGCTTCCTCACGCGATAGCGGCCGCTGGCGTCGACGCCAACGTACGCGAGCGCGTCGTCCCCGCATGGTACGAGGCCGACCCACGCCACCCGACCGAGGGGCGCGCCGTCGGCGCTCCACCCCGGATTGCCGCTCACGTCGAGGCGTGTGACGAGCACGCTGTCCATCGGCACGGGCCGGTCGGCGGGAACGCTCCACGCCACGTACGTGCCGCCGGCGCCGTCCGGCCGGGCCTGGCGCGCGGCCAGTCCTGGCAGCGCGGTGAGGATCTCGCCGAGGTCCCCGAAGGTGCGATTGCCCGCGGCGGTCAGGTGGTTGAAGCGCAACTCGTGGACCGTCGCGTCGTATTCGGCGTCCTCGTCCCAGAGCGCCCACAGGCCGCCGGATCCGTCGGGCGAGACGGCGAGATTCCGGTGCGCGCGCGGGCTCGTGCTGACGCGCAGGCCCTCGAAACCGGGGTCGGGCGTCCACGCCTCGGCAGCGGCGGGAGTCCAGCGCTGGACTGCGTCGCCCAGGAGCAGGAACGCACCGCCGTCCTCGGCGGCGACGACGGGAGGTGCGTAGAAATCCGGCCAACTCGGCCCGATGACCACGCCGGTATCGGGCCATCCACCGGGCGCGCCGCCGGACTGCCAGCGTGCGAGACGGTTCTGCCCGGTCTCGTAGCACGGCGTGTGGGGCTGGTGGATCTCGCATCGCTGGTAGGTGAGGAGCACGCCCGCGAAGCCGTCGGCCACGGCGTTGAAGTGACCGACCCCGAACGGCGCGCTCACCACCTGCTGGCCGGTCGCGCCATCGAGCGGATCGAGGCGCCCGTCGGTGAGGATGTGCTGGGCGATGGGCTGGCGGAGTGCATAGAGGGGGATCGACACGAAGTACGCACCGCCCTGTCCGTCGGTGCAGAGCGCCGTCCAGTCGTCGAGCGGCGTCAGGGGCAGCGTGACACCGCCCGCTTTCCACTGCGCGAGGGCGGGGGGCGACGCGAGGAGGAAGGCGAGGGCGAGCAATGCGGGAAGCGCGCGTCGCATGTGGCCTCCATGGAGGTTCCGGTCGCCCAAAAGTCTAGTCCTCGCGTGCGGCCGCCCGCGAGGCACGGTTTCCGCCGGGCGCACGCCGGGCGCGGTTCGCATCGTCTTCTCCACGCCGCCTCGCGTCCCGGGCCGCACCACCCGCCGCCGCGCAAACCTGTGGACGCGCGTCGCCGCGAGCGGGTAGCTTGGCTCGATTCGCCGCAACCCGGTGCGGCGCGGCCCGTTCGCAAGCGGTTCGCGCCGGCGCCACCGGCCCGGAGACCCCCGTGAACTCGCTGCGCAGGGAAGAAGAGAGCGAAGCCGGTCTCGCGGTCGACGACCTGCAGGAGACCTGGCGCATCCTGGCCCCCGAGGACCGGCTCGAGGCGTTCTTCGACCTGCCCCGGGCCGAGGCCGAGGACTACTTCCTCGACCTGTCAGCGCGCGACGAGTACGAGCTGGTCACCCTCATGCCCCCGGCGCAGCGCCGGTCGTGGATGCGGCTGCTGCCGCCCGACGACGCGGCCGACGTGATCCAGCAGGGCGAGGAGGCCCGCGAGCGCGAGGAGCTGCTGGCCCTGCTCGACGACCAGACGCGCAACGAAGTGCTGGCGCTGCTCGCCTACGCCGAGGACGACGCCGGCGGGCTCATGAACACGCGCTACGCGCGCGTGCGGCCCGACGCGACCGTCGACGAGGCGATCGCCTACCTGCGCCGGCAGGGCCGCGACAAGCTCGAGCACGTGAACTACGTGTACGTGCTCGAGGCGGACCAGCGGCTGGTGGGCATCGTCGGCCTGCGCGAGCTGTTCACCGCCCCGCCGGGCAAGACCGTGCGCGAGCTGATGCTCACCGAGATCTTCACGGCGCAGGAGGACATGGACCAGGAGGCGCTGGGCCGGCTCTTCCAGCAGCACGACCTGCAGGTCATTCCCGTCGTCGACGAAGCCGGGCGCATGAAGGGCATCGTCACGGTCGACGACATCGTCGACGTGATCCAGGAAGAGGCCACCGAGGACATCCAGAAGATCGGCGGTACCGAGGCCCTCGACGCGCCGTACCTGGAGGTCGGCTTCCGCGAGATGATCCAGAAGCGCGTCGTGTGGCTCGCCGTGCTGTTCGTGGGCGAGTCGTTCACGGCCGCCGCGATGGGGCGCTTCGAGGACGAGATCGCCAAGGCGGTCGTCCTGTCGCTCTTCATCCCGCTCATCATCTCGAGCGGGGGCAACTCGGGCTCGCAGGCCTCGACGCTCGTGATCCGCGCCATGGCACTGGGCGAGGTGACGCTCGCCGACTGGTGGCGTGTCGTGCACCGCGAGCTGGTGCAGGGCCTGGCGATGGGCGCGATCCTCGCGGCGATCGGGTTCCTGCGCGTGGTGATCTGGCAGTTCGTGCTGCACTCCTACGGTGAGCACTACCTGCTCGTCGCCAGCACGGTGGCGGCAAGCGTCGTCGGCGTGGTCACGTTCGGCACGCTCGTGGGCTCGATGCTGCCGTTCGTGCTCAAGCGCGTCGGCCTCGACCCCGCCAGCGCCTCGGCGCCGTTCGTCGCCACGCTCGTCGACGTGAGCGGCATCATCAT
>CAZIXL010000469.1:0-3323 GCA_964542885.1 uncultured bacterium | reverse complement strand
CGTCGAGCCCGTCGTCGTCCTCGAGCGCGGCGCCCGGCGCCGCGATCCCGCCCGCCCCACCGCCGGCGGCCGAGCCACCGGGCACGAGGAGGCTGGTCGCGGTGACCGACACGTCCGGCGTGGCGAGGACGCCGATGCTGCTGCCGCCGCGCCCGCCACCACCGCCACCGCCGTGGCCGCCGTGGCCACCGTTGCCGCCCGCGCCGGCCGCCGATGCGCCGGGGTGGAGCCCGCCCGGACCGCCGAGCCCGCCCGGCTGGCCCTGCCCGCCGCTGCCGCCCGCACCGCCCGCGCCCGCGGCGCCGCGCAGGATCGTGCAGTTCACGAGCGAAACGACCGCGCCGCTCGACGCTTCGATCCCCAGGCTCGAGCCACCGCCGCCGCCACCACCGCCGCCCGCGACCGCCGCGCAGCCGCCGGCGCCACCACCACCGCCACCGGGTCCGTACGCATCCACGCCGTCGTCGCAGCCACCGCCACCACCACCACCACCGCCACCGCCACCGTTCTCGCCGATGCCGCCCGCGCCGCCGGCCTTCGCGTACCAGAAGCCGCCGGCCGTGAAGAACGCGCCCGTGCCGGAGGCGCCGGGTGCGCCGTTGGCGACCGCTCCGGCGTCGCCGTTCGTTCCCGGTACGCCCCCACCGCTGCCACAGCCACCCGCGTTCGCGGGCCCGCCCGGCCCGCCGAACCCCGACAATCCCGAGGCGAACGCGGCCGGGCCGCCCGAAAGTCCCGCCCGCGCGTCGAGGTTCAGCGAGAACACGCCGCAGTCGGTGTCCATCGTGCCGCCCGCGCCACCGCTCCCGCCGGTCGTCGGGCGCCCGCCGGGACCCGCGCAGGCGTTCGTCGCACCCGCGCCGCCCGGGCCGCGACCGAGGGCGTCACAGGCCACGTTGATCTCGACGCCGTTTCCGCCGGCGTTCCCCGTCGCCGCACGCGCGAGCGAGGGGGCGTCTCCGCCGGCCGGGCCCGCCGCACCCGCGGCGCCGTTGCCCGCCTGCAGCAGCACGTGGTCCAGGGTCACGGTGGCGCCGGCCACGTGCAGCACGCGCGAGGAGCGCCCGTTGCCCGCGACCGCGCCGCTCGCGTTCGGTCCCTGCAGCACCAGTTCCGAAAGCCGCATCGCGCCCGCGCCGCTCGCGCGCGCGGCCAGGTACTCCCCGCTCGCAGCGTCCAGCCCGCCGACGATGCGCGCCTCGTGGCCCGGCGCGTCGTAAGTGCCCGGCGCCCAGCCCGCGTCGAAGCCGCCGACCAGGTCGATGCCCGGGCGCAGCGCCAGCACCTCGTTGTAGACGCCGGCCCCCACGAACACGCACGAGTACCCGAGCGCTTCGGCGCGCTGCATGGCGTAGCCGATCGTGCGGCACGGCGTCGCCGGCGAGAGCCCGTTGCCCGGCGCGTCGGTGCCGGTGGGGCTCACGAGGATGCCGCACGGCGTCGCGAACGCGGGCGCGGTGAACGGGCCGGTCGCGGTCGCGAGCACGAGGCAGGCGAGGGCGACGAACGGAGCGGACCGGGCGGGACCGGGGCGGCGCATCGGGAACCTCCGTGGGGTGCGGCGGACCCGCGGTCCGCGACATTCGGCGAAAAGCATATCCCGGGCGGCCGCGCCCGCGGCGAAGAATCACCGCCGACGCCGGCGCCTCGGCGCCCCGCGGCGTCCGGTCATTGCAGGTCGCACGCATCGGGCGACGGGCGGCGGCCCGGCCCGCGCGGTCCGCCCCCCGAAAAAGCGAAGGGCCCCGGGGATCGCCCCGGGGCCCCGCGCTTCGCGGGCGACGCCTACAGCACGACCGCGACCTTCGTCGTGACCATCTTGCCGGCCTGCGAGAGGCGGGCCCAGTAGACGCCCGACTTGGCGACGCGCTCGCCGAGCGACACGGTGTGCTCGCCCGCGCCCAGCCGGCCCAGGTCCGCGCCGCCCACGCGGCGGCCACTCACGTCGAGCAGGTCGAGCCGCGCACCGCCGGACGACGGCAGCGACACGACGAAGCTCAGCGCGCCGTGCGACGAGGTGGCCGGGCGGACGGCGAACGCCGCGTCGAGCGGCACGTCCACCCACACGTTGCCGGCGCGCACGACCGCGCCGTCGCGCACCAGGCCGACCGCGTACTCGTAGCTCTCGCCGCGCACCGCGGTCGGGTCCTCGAACACGAGCTGGCCCGTGCCGTCGACCTGCGAACGGCCCGCGACTTCCCAGTCACCCGGCTCGCGGCGGCGATACACGTCGAGCACCTCGCCCACGCCGTCGGCGGTGTACCAGGTCATGCGCGGGTGGCCGGCGACGATCTCGGCACCCACCAGCGAGATCGTCGTGGCGACCGGCTGGTCGATCAGGCGCTCGAACATGCCGCGCCCGTGCGTGGCCGCGCGCAGGATGCGCGACGTCGGCTGGAGCGACAGGCCGAACACCGACACGACCGGCATGCCGGTCACGTACGGGGCCCACGTCGCACCGGCGTCGTTGCTCTCGTACACGCCCACGTCGGTGCCCGCGAACAGCCGCGACGGATCGACCGGGTCGATCACGAACGCGTTGACCGGGGCGTCCGGCAGCCCGGAACCCGCGGCGGCCCAGGTCGGCGTGGCCGACGAGAGGTTCGAGGTCTTCCACACGTGCTGGCCGGCGCCGAGGCCGAATCCGCCGAGCGCGACGTAGCACACGTCCGTGTTCGTCGGATCGACGGCGATCCGGCCGACGTACTTGGCCGGGATGGGCCCCGTCACGTTCACCAGCGTGGCCGAGCCCGTCGAGGTCGCCCACACCTGGCCGTTCTGCAGGCCCACGACACGCACGTTGTCGTTCTGCGGCGCGATCGCGATCGCGCTGATCGCGACGCCCGAGGCGATCGGGCCCTGGCTCACGATCGACATCGTGACGCCCTGGTTCGTCGAGCGGTACAGGCGGTCGCTGCCGTAGTAGATGGTGTTCGGGCTGCCGGGGCCCCGCGCGAGCGGGGCGTAGAACAGCACCGCGTTGCTGCAGCCGATGCCGTTCGGGGTGCCGCCGCACCCGAAGAACGCCCAGTTGCCGTCGCTCGCCGACGACACGTTCGTCACGCGCGCGAAGCCCAGCAGCGCGCCCGACGAGTTGTAGTACGTGTGGTACATGGACACGTTCGTGTTGTCGGTCGCGTTCTGGTCGATCACCGCGAAGCCGCCGTCGCCGTAGTCGGCGCGGTTCCAGGTGCCGTCGGGCTTGTACCAGTGCGTGCCGTTGTCCTGCGTGCCGCCGATCGTGAAGTTGGGATCCAGCGGGTGCGTGTCGATGCTCTCGTACTGCGCCAGGCTCATGCCGGCGTTGAGGCTCGTCCACGTCG
>CAZIXL010000468.1:0-3323 GCA_964542885.1 uncultured bacterium | reverse complement strand
TGGTCCATGTGGTGCACGGGGGCCCGCACGGCATCTCGGCCGATGCGTTCCACCCGCGCTGGAACGCGCAACTGTTCGCGGCGCCCGGCTACGTCGCCGCGCTCGTCAACTTCCAGGGTTCGACGAGCTGGGGGCAGGATTTCGCGCAGCGCATCCAGGGCGAGTGGGCCGCCCGTCCGTTCGACGACGTGATGAAGGCCACCGACGTGCTCGTGGCGTCGGGCCTCGTGGACGCGGATCGCATGGCGGCCGCCGGCGGCTCGTACGGCGGCTACATGATGACGTGGATCGCCGGCCACACCGACCGCTTCAAGTGCATCGTCAACCACGCCGGCGTGTCCGACCTGACGGGCCAGTACGCGAGCGACGTCACGCAGGGGCGCGGGCGCGCCGCCGGCGGCGAGGCGTGGGAGGGGATCGAGAAGCAGGACCGCTGGTCGCCGATCCGCTTCGCGAGCGGCATGAGCACGCCGATGCTCGTGATCCACGGCGAACGCGACTACCGCGTGCCGGTCGGCCAGGGCCTGCTCGTCTACGGCCTGCTCAAGGCCAAGCGCGTCCCCGCGCGGCTCGTGTACTTCCCCGACGAGAACCACTGGATCCTCAAGCCCCGGAACTCCGTCCTCTGGTACCGCGAAGTCCACGCCTGGCTGGAGCGCTGGCTGGGGAAGTAGGGCGGGCCGACGCGCCCTGACGCACGAACACCCGCACCCCGTACTCCCGGCTTCGGCCTCCGTGCGACCCGGGGTGCCATCCCTCCGTGAGCGGACGCTCCCGGCTTCGGCCTCCGTCGCGACCCGGGGCACGCTCGGCTCCGCATCCTGCTCCGCCTCGCTGCATCCAGGCGCGGCTCCACCGTCCTGGCTCCGCCGCGCCTCGGACGCACCCCGGGTCGCGACGGAGGCCGAAGCCGGGAGTTCGGGGTGCGGACGCGGTGGCGTCGGGTGTCGTCAGGAATCGCCGCGCGGAGGCGCCTCGCGCTCGCGTCCCGTTCGCCGCGCGTCGCGGTCGAGGACCGCGAACAGGTGCGCCGCCACGAACGTGAGCACCAGCATGCTCATCACGTTGTGCGCGCCCGACAGCCACGACACGTAGTGCGGCGCGCGCGCGCCGCCGCGGGCCGCCCACCACTCCAGCGCCAGCGGCAGCCCCGAGAGCAGCGCCAGCGCCATCGACCCGCCCGCCACCACGCCGAGCGTGTAGTCGAGCCGCGG
Organism: uncultured bacterium; assembly: GCA_964542885.1. Taxonomy (GTDB): domain Bacteria; phylum Eisenbacteria; class RBG-16-71-46; order RBG-16-71-46; family RBG-16-71-46; genus CAIXRL01. The sequence continues at coordinate 2,109 of CAZIXL010000468.1, read as the reverse complement.
TCGCCACGGAGCCACGCGCAGCCAGTGCGTCCACTGGTAGGCGGCCCACGCGGCGAGCAGGACCAGCCCCGCGACCACGTGCAGCGCGATGCCCGGCGTCGTACCCGCGGCCAGTCGCGCGAAGAAGATCACCAGCCCGCCGGCGGCCGCGATCCCGAACGACGTCCACACGGCCAGCAGGAGCGGCGCGCGCAGCCGCCGCGCGCGCGGATCCGTTCGCGCCGCGCTCACACCAGGTAACGCAGCGCGAAGATGACCTCGCCCGAGACGATGCTGACCGTCCACACGACGAGGAACGTCCACGTGAGCCGCGGGCGCTCGCGGAAGAACCAGCGCCCCTGCTCCTGCGACTGGTGGGCGAGCGTGCCCAGCACCACGAACACCAGGTAGGCGAGCAGCGACAGAAGCCCGTGCGCCGCGAACGCGATCTTCATGCCCGCCGGCAGGGCGGCCGCGGCCGTCGCCGCGTGCGCCGCCGAGGCCTCCGAGGCGCGGCCGGCCATGTACATCACGTTGACCAGGCCTTCGAACAGCGCCACCGCGAGGAACACCGCGAACGGGAAGCGGCGGCGCGTCCAGTTGCGGCGGACCACGAACAGCACGCCCGCCGTGACGACCAGCTCGCTCACGGCGGAGAACAGCGAGAAGGGAGGAATGGACATGCGCCGCACCGTAGGCAATCCCGGCCGCCGGCGACATGCGTAGTTTCACGGATCCGTGACCCTCGGAACGCGCACTCGTGAAAGACTCCACGAGCATCTCGCAGCCATCGCGCTTCCCCACGAGCTCCCATGTCCTCCCGACCCGTGTTCCGCCGGAAAGTCGCCGTCGCTTCGTCGCCGATCGCCGCACGCACCACCTCGTTGCCCGCGTGGGCCGCGCTCTGCTTCCTCCTCTCGGGCGCCGCCGGCCTGCTCTACGAGGTCGTGTGGTCGAAGGAGTTGTCGCACCTCCTCGGCAACTCGCTGTTCACGATCTCGACCGTCGTGGCGGCGTTCCTGTGCGGCCTCGCCCTGGGCGCGTGGAAGGTCGGACCGCTCCTCTCGAAGCCCGGCACCGGCGCCCGCCGCTACGCGCTGCTCGAGCTGGGCATCGCCGCGTTCGGCCTCGTGTCCGTTCCGCTGCTGCGCGCGCAGCTGCCCGGCATCGGCGTCGTCTACCAGGCGCTGGGCGGCGGCACCGTGGCGTTCGCGGCCGCGCGCTTCGGCATCGTGTTCGTGCTCGTGCTGGTCCCCACGCTGCTCATGGGTGCGACGCTGCCCGTGCTCGTGGACCACTTCGAGCACGAGCTGGTCGGGCCGGCACTCGCCCGGCTCTACGCGATCAACACGGCCGGCGCCGTGGCCGGCTCGTGGCTCGGCGGCTTCGCGCTCGTGCCGGGGCTGGGCCTGCTCGCGACGAGCGGGATCGCGGTCGCGCTCAACGTGACGGCGGCCCTGCTCGCGCTGCGCTTCGGCGCGCCCGCGCGGGTGGCCGCGACGGGGGCGGCGCCCGCGGTGGCCGGCCCGCCGACCCAGCTCCTCGCGCCCGGCGCCCGGCGGCTGGTCGCGCTCGGGCTGGCGCTCTCGGGCTTCGCGGCGCTCGCGTTCCAGATCGCGTGGGTGCGGCTCTTCGGGCTGGTGCTGGGCTCGTCGGTCTACTCGTTCGCGGGCGTGCTCGGCGTCTACCTGGCCGGGCTCGCGATCGGGGCGGCGCTCGCCGGCCGCTGGATCGGCCGGCTGCGCTCGACCGCGTCGCTCGCGCTCCTGCAGGCCGCGCTCGCGCTCGTCGCCGCGCTGTCGCTGTGGATCTTCCCGCGGCTGCCCGACGGCTACTTCGCGATCGCGAACGCGATCGGCACGAACTGGTCGGCACTCTTCCTCGCGCAGCTCGCGATGGTCGCGACCGTCGTGCTGCTGCCGTGCCTCGCCATGGGCGCGGTGTTCCCCGTGGCCGTGCGGCTGCTGCAGCACGGCGCGAGCGCGGGTTCGGTCGGGCGCGCGTACGCGGTCAACACGCTCGGCACGATCGCGGGCTCGCTCGCGGCCGGCTACCTGCTCGTGCCGTCGTTCGGCGTGCAGGGCACGCACGTGGCCGCGGTCGCGGTCTCGGCGCTCGTCGCGCTGCTCG
>CAZIXL010000467.1:0-3327 GCA_964542885.1 uncultured bacterium | reverse complement strand
CGCCGCGCACACCGCGTCGGGCCCCGTCCGGAGGCCCGCCGTCTGGCCCGACCGCGCCGGGTTGTCTAAAGTGCGCGCATGGCAAGTTCCCGAACCCTCCCGCGCGAGGTGCAGACCCGTCGCAGCCTCCGGCTGCCCGCTTCGGTGGGGGTGCGCGTCCCCCGCCTCGACGCGCCCGACAAGGTCACCGGCCGGGCCCTGTACCTGGACGACTTGAAGGTCCCCGGCGTGCTGCACGCGCGCACGGTGCGCTCGACCGTCGCGCGCGCGCGCATCACCCGCGTCGTGATGGACAGCGCCTTCGACTGGTCCGGCTTCACGATCGTGGACCACCGCGACGTGCCAGGCGAGAACGTCGTGGCGCTGATCGTCGACGACCAGCCGCTGCTCGCTTCCGAGGTCGTGAACCACGCCGAGGAGCCGATCCTGCTGCTCGCGCACGAGGACCCCGAGCGCGTCGAGGCGGCCTTGAAGGCGGTGCGGATCGAGTACGAGCCGCTGCCCGCCGTGCTCACGATCGAGGACGCACTGGCGGTGCGCGAGGCGATCCACGGCGAGGCGAACCTGCTCAAGCGCATCCACATCGCACGCGGCGACCTGGACGCGGCGTTCGCGGCCTCGGACCTGGTGATCGAGGGCGAGTACCGCACCGGGCACCAGGAGCAGCTCTACATCGAGAACAACGCGATGATCGCCGAGCGCACCGAGGCCGGCGGCATCTGGGTGCGCGGCTCGATGCAGTGCCCGTACTACGTGCACAGCGCGCTCAAGCGCGCGTTCGGCCTGCCGGGCGAGCAGGTGCGGGTCACCCAGACCGTGACGGGCGGCGGCTTCGGCGGCAAGGAGGAGTACCCCTCGATCATCGCCGCGCACGCCGCGCTGCTGGCGTGGAAGAGCGGCCGGCCGGTGAAGCTGGCCTACGACCGGCTCGAGGACCTGGCGGCCACGACCAAGCGCCATCCCTCGCGCACCCGGCTGCGCACCGGGGTCAAGCGCGACGGCACGCTGGTCGCGCTCGACTGCGAGTTCGTGCTGGACGGCGGCGCGTACGTGACGCTGTCGCCCGTCGTGCTCTCGCGCGGCGCGATCCACGCGGGCGGGCCCTACCGCTGGCAGGCCGCGCGCATCGAGGCGCGCGCCGTGGCCACCAACACGCCGCCCGCCGGAGCGTTCCGCGGCTTCGGCGCCCCGCAGTCGCTGTTCGCGCTCGAGGCGCACGTGAACCGCATCGCCGAGGTGCTGGGCATGGACCCGGCCGAGCTGCGCCGCCGCAACGCCTACCGCGAGGGCGACGTGACGCCGACGGGTCAGGTGCTGCGCGAGAGCGTCGGCGCGCACGAGGTGCTCGAGCGCACGCTGAAGCGCGCGAAGTGGCGGGCCGTGCGCGCGCGCTTCGCGCGCGAGAACGCCAAGGCCGAGGCGGCCGAGCGCGCGGGGCGCGCGCTGCCCGGCGGGCGCCGGCTGCGGCGCGGCCTCGGGCTGTCGCTCGTCTACCACGGCGCCGGGTTCACGGGCAGCGGCGAGGTCAAGCTGGCCTCGCGCGCCGTGGTCGACCTGACCGACGACGGCTGGCCGTGCGTGCGGGTGGCCAACACCGAGATCGGGCAGGGCGCGATCACGACGTTCGCGCAGATGGTGGCCGAGGTGCTGGGCATCCCGGCGGCGCGGGTCGTGGTGCACCAGCCCGACACCGACCACGTGCCCGACAGCGGGCCAACCGTGGCCTCTCGCACGCTCATGGTGGTCGGTGGCCTGCTGCGGCGCTGCGCGATCGGCATGAAGGAGCAGCTCGAGCTGTACGCCGAGCGCGCGCTGGCGGGCGAGGCGGACTTCCGCAAGGTGGCGCAGCGCTGGCTGCGCGAGCGCGGGCCCCTGCGGATCGAGCGCGCGTACGAGCCGCCGCCCGGCATCGTGTGGAACGACGACACCTACCAGGGCGACGCCTACGGCTGCTTCGGCTGGGCCGCGCTCGCGGCCGAGGTCGAGGTCGACCTCGACACCGGCGAGACGAAGGTCGTGCGCGTCACGACCGCGCAGGACGTGGGCCGCGCCGTGCACCCGGTGCTCGCGGCCGGCCAGGTGGAGGGCGGCACGCTGCAGGGCCTGGGCTGGGCGCTGCTCGAGGAGCTGCGGTGGAAGGACGGCCGCGTGTGGAACCACCAGCTGACCAACTACATCGTGCCCACGTCGGCCGACGCGCCGCCGATGGACGTGGAGCTGGTCGAGATCGGCTACGCGCACGGGCCCTTCGGCGCGAAGGGCGTGGGCGAGCTGCCCATGGACGTGCCGGCGCCCGCCGTGGTGGACGCGATCGCGCAGGCGACCGGCTGCCGGATCGACGAGCTGCCGGCGAGCCCGGAGCGCGTGCTGCGCGCGCTCGCGCGGAAGCGCGCGTGAGCGGCGAGGGCATGGACGGCGACTTCGGCTCGGTCGAAGGGCTGCGCGCCATGGGCTTCGAGGGCTTCACGAGCGTGCGCGACCTGCGGCGCGACGACTGCCGCGCCCTGCCGCGCGAGAACGGCGTGTACGTGATGGTCCGCGAGAACGCGGCGTCGCCGCGGTTCAACGCGCGCGGAACCGCGGCGTTCTGGCGGGGGCAGGACCCGAACGTGAAGGTCGAGGAGCTGGCCGAGCGCTGGGTGCCCGGAGCGATCCTCGTGTACGTGGGCCGTGCGGCCGGGACCGGCGTGCGCGGCAAGCTGCAGCAGCGCGTGAAGCGCTGGCTGCGCTTCGGCGAGGGCAAGAACGTCGCGCACTGGGGCGGCCGCCACGTGTGGCAGCTGACCGATGCGTACGACCAGAAGATCGCGTGGAAGGTGTGCAAGGACGCCGTGCGGCAGGAAGTCGCGCTGCTGGCGGCGTTCGAGGCGAAGCACGAGGCGCTGCCGTTCGCGAACCTGCCGCACGAGAGCGGACACAGTGGATTCGAAGAGGAGCCGGAGTGATGAGCGAACGAGTGACCGTGAACTTCCGCCTGAATGGCGCGCCCCAGCGCGTGACCGTGCCGCCCATGAAGCGGCTGCTCGACGTGCTGCGCGAGGACTGCGGCCTGACGGGCACCAAGGAAGGCTGCGGCGAAGGCGAGTGCGGCGCGTGCACGGTGCTGATCGACGGCCTGGCCGTGAACAGCTGCCTCGTGCCGGCCGCGCACGCCGAGGGCACGAGGGTCGTGACGGTCGAGGGCCTGGCGGTGCGCGGGAAGCTGTCGCCGCTCCAGCAGGCGTTCGTGGACCACGGCGCCGCCCAGTGCGGCATGTGCACCCCCGGCATGCTGGTGACCGCCACCGCGTTCCTCTCAGCGTCCCGCGGGCGCGTGCCGTCGCCCGA
>CAZIXL010000466.1:0-3338 GCA_964542885.1 uncultured bacterium | reverse complement strand
GGTCTGGCGGGGGAACTCCGAGGTGCGCTGGACGGCGAAGCGCGACGTCCTGCAGCTGGTGACTCTCGGCGGCGCCGTCTTCTGGGACTCCGCGCGCGCGTACGGGCCGGGCTCGGGCGGCGAGAGCTGGCACCACGACGCCGGCTTCGGGCTGCGGCTGTCGCTGCCGCACTCGGCGCTCAACGCGGTGGCCCGGTTCGACGTGGCCTGGCCCGTCGGCCCGGGCGTGGACGGCCGCCACGGGCCCGCCTACTCTTTCGGCTCCGGACAGGCTTTCTAGGGAGGAAGGGAGGAAGCGCCGATGGACCTGACCGCCGTGCCGCTCGCGATCCCGGCCGACTGCAACGTCGTCGCGGGGCAGTCCCACTTCATCAAGACCGTCGAGGACCTGGCCGAGATCGTCGTCACGACGGTTCCCGGCGCCGCCTTCGGCCTGGCGTTCTGCGAGGCGTCCGGGCCCTGCCTCGTGCGCACCGAGGGCAACGACGAGGCGCTGGTCGCGGCGGCCGTCGACAACGCCGTGCGCGTCGGAGCCGGGCACACCTTCTACCTGCTGCTGCGCGGCGCCTACCCGATCAACCTGCTGCCCGCGATCAAGCAGTGCCAGGAGGTCTGCCACGTGTTCTGCGCGACCGCGAACCCGGTCCAGGTGCTGGTGGCCGGGCACGCGCAGGGCCGGGGCGTGGTGGGGGTCGTGGACGGCGAGTCGCCGAAGGGCGTCGAGGACGCGGCGGCGAAGCAGGTGCGCCGCGACTTCCTGCGGAAGATCGGCTACAAGCGCTGATGCTGCGCTTCGGCACGTCGGGGATCCCGCGCTCGAGCGCGCGCCCGGGGACCGTGCACGGCATCGCGCGGGCGCGCGAGCTGGGGCTGGACCACCTCGAGATGGCGTGGGTGAACGGCGTGAAGATGTCGGACGAGTCCGCCGACCGGATCGCCGAGGCCGCGCGCACGCACGACCTGACGCTGACGGCCCACGCGCCCTATTACGTCAACCTGTGCGGCGCGGCCGACGTGGTCGCGCGCAGCCGGGCGCGGCTCGTCGAGACCGGCCGGCTGGCCGCCCGGTGCGGAGCACGCTCCTTTTGCTTCCATGCGGGCTTCTACGGCACTCTCGGGGCCGCCGAAGCGGGCAAACGGGTCCTGGCGGGCCTGAAGGCCGTCACCCGGGAGCTGCGACGGAAGCGCGCCGCGGTGGACGTGCGCACCGAGCTGACCGGCAAGGCGACGCAGGCCGGGTCGCTCGACGAGGTGCTCGCGTGGAGTGCGGCCGTGCCGGGCGTCCTGCCCTGCGTGGACTTTTCGCACCGCTACGCGCGCGAGCTGGGGAAGCACAACCGTTACGAGGACTTCGCGGCCACGCTGGCCGCGATCGAGGCACGCCTGGGGCGCGACGCGCTCGAGCGGCTGCACGTGCACATCTCGGGCATCCAGTACGGCCCGAAGGGTGAGCGGCGGCACGAACCGCTCCGCGAGACCGCGTTCCGCTGGAAGGAATTGTTGAGGGCCCTCAAGGACATGCGCGTCTCGGGCTGGGTGGTGAGCGAATCCCCGGCCATGGAAGACGACGCACTGCTCCTGCAGGGGACCTACCGGAGGCTCAAGTGAACGCTGGCGTTCGGACGGCGCCCGTGGTCGTGATCGGGGCGGGGTGCATCGGCACCGCGATCGCGTACCACCTGGGGCGGCGCGGGGTGAAGGGCGTGGTGGTGGTCGAGCGGGCGATCCAGTCGGGGGCCGGCTCGACCGGCAAGTGCGCGGGCGGCATCCGGCAGCAGTTCTCGACCGAGGTGAACGTGCGCCTCGCGCAGATGTCGGTCCGCGCCTTCGAGCGCTTCGCCGAGGAGATGGACACCGGCGAGACGTTCTGGCCGGTCGGCTACCTGTTCCTGCTCTCGGACGAGGCGCAGTGGGCCGCGTTCCAGGCGCAGGCGGAGCTGCAGCGCTCGCTCGGCGTGCCCACGCGCACGCTGACGGCGGCCGACGCCCAGGCGATGGTGCCCGAGCTGGACGTCGACGGCGTGCTGGGCGCCACGTTCTGCGCGACCGACGGACTCGGCGACCCGCACATGATCACGCACGGCTTCGAGGCGCAGGCGCGCGCGCTGGGGGCGAAGTTCGAGTTCGGCGTCGAGGTGACCGGGCTGCTCACCGACGGCGCGAAGGTCACCGGCGTGCGCACCTCGCAGGGCGACATCGCGGCGCCCGTGGTGGTGAACGCGGCCGGCGCCTGGGCGGCGCAGGTGGCGAAGTGGGCCGGGGTGGACCTGCCCGTGCTGCCCTACCGGCGGCACTGCTTCACGACCGCGCCGCTGCCGTTCGTGCGCGAGACGCTGCCGATGATCGTCGACATGAAGTCGGGCGTGTACATGCATCGCGAAAGCGGCGGCATGCTGCTGGGGCTCGCCGACAAGGACGAGCCGCCCTCGTTCGACGAGAGCGTGAACTGGGACTTCCTCGAGCGCGTCGTCGAGCCCGCCATGGCGCGGCTGCCGGCGCTCGAGGCCGCCGAGGTCAACAACGCCTGGGCGGGCTTGTACGAGACGACGCCCGACCACAACGCGATCCTCGGGCCGCCGCAGGGCGTCGAGGGCTTCCTGCTCGCGAACGGCTTCAGCGGCCACGGCTTCATGATGGCGCCCGGCGTCGGCCAGCTGCTGGCCGAATGGATCGTCGACGGCCACCCGAGCCTCGACCTGTCGGAGTTGCGCCTCGAACGCTTCCGCGAGCAGTCGGCGCTGGTCGAGGCCAACGTCATCTGACATGGCGCTGCGCCACCGCACCCTGGGGCTCGGCCCGCTCGGGAACAACACCTACCTGCTCACGTGCCCGGCGACGCTCGAGACCGCCGTGGTCGACGTGGGCTTCGAGCCCGGGGCGGTGATCGACGTCGTGCGCCACGCGGGCCTGAAGGTGCGCTGGCTGCTCGGAACGCACGCGCACTACGACCACGCCGCCGGGATGCGGACCGTGCAGGAGGCGGTGGGGGGCGTGTACGCGCTGCATCCGGAAGACCGCCCGATGCTCGCCGCGCTCAACGTCCAGGCGCAGATGTTCGACTTCCCGCCCGCGCAGGCACCGGAGGTCGGCCACGACCTGGCGGACGGCGAGTCGATCGCGATCGGCGAGGAGCGGCTCGAGGTGATCTTCACGCCCGGGCACTCGCCGGGACACTGTTCGTTCCGGCAGGGTGACGTGTGCTGGGTGGGCGACGTGCTGTTCGCCGGCTCGGTGGGGCGCACGGACCTGCCCGGCGGCTCGTTCGAGACGCTCGTCCACTCGATCCGCGAGCGGCTGTTCCCGCTGGGCGTCGACCTCGCCTGCCTGCCCGGACACGG
>CAZIXL010000465.1:0-3341 GCA_964542885.1 uncultured bacterium | reverse complement strand
GTTGCGATGGAAGAACGCCTCGCCCTCGGTGCGGCTGAAGGTCTTCAGGTCCGAGGGATAGCCGATGCCGCCGAAACCGTACGGATGGGCGTTGAAGGCGGTGGTGATGAACTCGTAGAACAGCCGCCCGACGGGCGAGGACTCGACGCGCATGCGCCGCTCCTCGTACACGACGTCGCGCTCCTTGTAGAACTCGCGGAACACCGGGTCCACCATCGCGCCGGCGAACAGCGACGCCCACAGTTCGAGGCGGTTGGACGGCAGCGAATAGAAGTAGGCCGTGATGTCGTCGGCCGTGAACGCGTTCACGTTCTGGCCGCCCGCCTGCTCGATGAGCTGCGAGTACCCGTCGGTCACGACGAACTTGTTGGCCGCGGTCTGCGCGTCCTCGAACGCCTGCTGCAGCGACGCGAGCCGCGTCGAGTCGGCCATGCGGCCCTTGCGGCGCTCACCCAGCAGGGCGTCCCAGGCCTTCTCCTCGACGTCGAGGGCGACCTTCTCCTTCGCGCCGTCGGTCGTGCCGACGAGGCTCGTCCCCTTGAACGCCATGTGCTCCATCATGTGGGCCAGTCCCGTGGTCCCCACCTGGTCGTTGGCCGAGCCCGAGCCGACCACCGTGAAGAAGCTGAAGACGGGCGCCTGGTGGCGTTCGACCACGAGGAAGCGCAGGCCGTTCGGGAGCGTGAACTCCTGCACCTGCTTCTCGAGCGACTCGAGGCCGGTACGGGGCGCGGCGCCCTTCGCGCCGCCGGGTGCGGCGGCGAGGACCGGCGCCGCGACGAGCAGCGCCAGGGCGGCCACGCCGAAGGTCAGCCGCCCGAGCGGGCGACGGGGCGTCAACATGCCATCCTCCTTGGAAAGCCGATGATGTGCGGCGAATCGGAAAACCGCGCGACTATGGCACGCGCCCCGGGGGCGGGCAACGAACGCGGCGACGAACGCAGCGGGGCGGGCCCGAGTGCGGACCCGCCCCGCCGTCACGGCTTCGAATCGGCTCTAGGCCGGCGTCTGCAGGGCGGCCGGCACCGGCATCTTGAGGGTGCCGAGCACCTGCACGAGCATGTCCTTCACGCTCGTCGCCTTGGCCACGGCCTCGGCGATGTTGCCCTGCGTATTCGCCGCCTGCGCGTCGGTCCACATCTGCGTGGCCTGGGCGAGCGACGACTTCGCGCCGTCGAGCGCGGTGGCGTCGAGGCCGGCGGGCAGCTTCTTCGTCTTCGCGAGCGCGTCCACCTTCTTCTGCACCTCGTCCATCACGCCGGGCACCGCCGCGCTGAGGGCCGTCCACGCGCCGCGCAGTTCGGTCTCCTTCGCCGCCAGGCCCGCGGTCAGTTCGCTGATCTTCGCGGGCAGCGCCTTCGCCGCTTCGAGCGCGGCCTTCGCATCGCCGTTCTGCAGGCTCGCCCTGGCCGCGGCGATCGCGTCGTCGATCGACTTCGCGCCGTCGGGCATGACCTTCGTGACGTTGTCCTTCGCGGCGGCCCAGGCCGTCTCCGCGGCCGTGATCGCGCTCGTCGCCGCCCCCTTCTCGGAGCCGCACGACACGAGCATGCTCCCCACCGCCACCAGCAGGACCAGACGCCAGATCGACTTCATGATCGCTTCCTTTCCCCTCCCGGCGACTCTCGCCGGGGGACTCGATACGGTATCGGGCGCGCGGCGGGCACGACGATCTTCACGTCGCCCGGCGCGCCACGCGCGGCATGGTACTCCCGGGTTCGCCGGCCGGCACGAGTGCCGCGCGCGCCCGTTCTGGCTCGGGATAGCGGGCCGCCAGCGGAGATCCGCACGGCGCGGTCGTCCAGCTCGATCACCCGCCGTTCGCGGGGCCGGCGCCGGTAGCGGATCTCGCCTTTCACCTCAAGTGCCCGGCGCAAGGCGTTGCCCGGTCAGCGTCCCCAGAATCGAGGACTCATCCGGGCGGCCCAGCCGGCGTGCAGGGACTGCTCGGGGCCGTGCGAGTGGGGGAAATCGCCGGGCGAGGCGACGGCGCCGGAACGGAAGCGGCCATCCTCGTGGACGCGGGTGTGGCAGCTCTCGCAGAGGATCACGCAGTTGTCCACCTCCCGGATCCACGCGTCCCGACTCTCGCCGGGCCGGCCCACCTGGTTCGGCACCACGTGGTGGGCATGGTCGAACAGGTCCAGAAGGCTCCGTCCGCAGTGGGCACACCGGTTCCACTGGCGGAAGAAGGCCTCGTCCCTGGTGCGTTCGTCGAACTCGAATGGCCGGGACATGGAAACCTCCCCTGCGTCCGGGCGGGCGCTCCGGGCGCCTCACCCCTCCGGACTACTTCAGCTTCGCGAGCGCCGCCTTGAGCTTGTCGAACGAGCCGTCGTCGCGAACGCTGTACGCGAGGTCCTCGTAGGCGATCTTGCCGTCGGGGGCGACGACGAACACCGTGCGCCGGTCGTGGCCGGAGGGTTCGTCGTAGACGCCGTAGGCCTTCGCCACCTCGTGCTTGTGGTCCGAGGCGAGCGTGAACGGCAGCTCGTGGTGCTTCGCCCATTCGAAGTGCGAGAACACGTAGTCGCCGCTGATGCCCACGACGCGGGCGTTCAGCGCGCCCAGCGCGGCGAAGTTGTCGCGCAGCGAGCAGACTTCCTTCGTGCAGCCGCCGCTCCAGTCCGCCGGGTAGAACGCGATCACGACGTTGTCCTTGCCCAGCATGGATTGCAGCGTGAGCGGCGTCCACGCGATCGAGTCACGGGTCGCCGAGAGCAGCGAAAAGCCCGGGGCGGTGTCGCCGACCTTCGGCGAATCGGCACGGGCGGCGGTCGCGACGCCGGCGAGGGCCAGCGCGAGCAGTGTGATCACGGACTTCTTCATGGGGGCTCCTGGTCGAGAGGGACGGATGGAGGTCGCCCCGGCGGGAGGCCGAGTCGGTGCCGACGGGCTCGCAGGCGGCTCGCCGGCGGGCAACGGGCGGGGGGTCCCGGCGCGGCGCGCAGTATCCGCCTCTCCGGCCCCCGGCGGGTCAGGCCCCTGACAACGATCGGAGCCGGGCGCGGCCCCGTTCCGGGAACGCGTCCCGCGCCTCGACGTGTCGGGAGAGCCCGGGCGGACGAGCCGGCGCTCAGGCGAGCGTGAGCGCCTCGCCCCGCCGGCGCTCGGGGGTGGGCCGGCGCAGCCAGGCGATGCGGCCGGCGGTCTCGCGGCGTCGCACACCTACGTCGGCGCACCCAGTCCCGCCCAGCGGTTCCTGCGCATCACCGAGATCCACTATCATCCGGCCGCAGCGCCCGGGAACCCGGCGGACGGGGACGAATTCGAGTTCGTCGAGCTGCTCAACACCTCGACCAATGTCCCGCTGGATCTGGCCGGGGTGCGGTTCGTGGATG